>JACCYQ010000225.1 GCA_013696395.1 Chitinophagaceae bacterium | reverse complement strand
AGGGAAAGAACCGTTTTACAAAAGGACACATGCCCTGGAAATTAATCTTTACCGAAGAACATCCCAATTGGGAAGTTGCCAGAAAAAGAGAAAAATATTTTAAAACGGCTGCCGGAAAAAAATGGTTGAAAAATTATTTCACTACCCATAACGGTGGTGAGACAATTTTTTACGCTTTTTTTATTCTGTACCTGGCTTACCAGAGCTATATACAAATCTAACCCTTGCGCTTTTGCTTTCTGTAGAAGTTAAAAACAAACGAAATCGTTTATCTCCGGCCGTTACAATTAGCAGGGCAGTATTGGGTGGGATACTCCCTTCATTTTCCGCAACCATCTCCACTTCCTGAAAAGTATTTTGAGGATCAATTCTTAAAGTCATAGTAACCGGTTTGGCACCCAGTCTTTGATTAGAAAGTACCGTTATATTATTTACCCGAACGGTAATACTGTCACCATCGATTTCACCGTTATCATAAAAATCCAACCTGAGTTCACCGGTATCAATCAATATTTCAGGTATTTCTTTAAAAGAAGATTCTTTTACCCGGGTAAGAACAATAAAACCTGATTCACAATCACGATTTGTGCCCATTATTTTTCCAGTCCATTCGCCCCGCAGTGTTTCAATATTTCCTTCTTTTGAATATATAAGATCATATTTTTTTATACAAACAATACAACGATCAGGAATTTTAAAAGTGGTAACATCTCCTTCCTGTACAATCAGTTTTTTTGTCTGCTGATTATAATTACCACGAACATCTTTCTTTACATAATAATCTATATCCTGGAAATGATATGAATCCCCATACGCTTCATTACCCGATGTTTTTATTTGCAACTCGATATTGTTTTGTGAAAAACAACTACCCGGAATTCCTAAGTTTCCTTTCCAAAAACCACTCAGATCCTGCCCAAAAGAGAAGTATTGAATGAATGACATTAAAAAAAGTAATAGAAATTTTTTCACGCTTTAATTTAAGCAGATTTATCGATGGGAATGATGTTTTAAGAAAAAGCTAACAAACCACCAACGGTGCTGGATAATTTTGTTCTATTATGAATTAAAAAAAATTCCCTGCATAAACAGGGAATTTGTATAAAACTGCTTGATTTGAAAAAGATGATTATTTTTTAGCGATATCAAATTTCTTAAAAATGGATCTTACACCCGCATCCACTTCTTTACTGGTCATTCTTCCGCTGGCAACTTCAGTAGTCGTCCAACCCTGCCAAACTGTTTTATCAGTTTTTGCATCAATCATTGTTACCGTCAGCGTACCTTCTTTAATGGGTGTTTCATAATTGTCATAACCAAGAAATTGAGGCGGGTAATAAATAGTACCATAACGCCTTGTGTAGGGATTATAATACACCCTGGTATGCGGTCTGGTATAAACAGGTTCTGTTTCCTGCCTTACATTTCTTTCAACCAGTACGTCATAACTTAGCAGCACATCCGGGTTATCTTTCACCATGCGCCATCCATTCATATCCAGTTCATTGTTTACTGCGTCACGTACTCTTTCGGCGGCTATGGCGGATGCATCAACCCGCTGCGAATCTTTTTGAATCCAGGAAAAAGTTTGATAACTACTGAAATCCGTGTTCTCATCTTTTTCAAAAAAAGCCGTGGATGCACATCCCGCCAGGAATAAAGAGGCGATTGCAAACAGGCCCAACATATTAAATTTTATTTGTTTCATAATAACACTCCCTTTTTTATAGTAGACGATATTATTACCGCAATAATGTACTTGGTCTACTAAAGGTTTGTGAAGATTAGTTCTGTTGTTAGTAATAATTGGCGGCCAGGATATGTTTCTGATTGAATGAGAATTAACAATTAACCTAACCCGGTTTCATAATGCATTTCCGGGATCTCAATATCTGCAAATCCTTTTTTTACAAGTCGCTCTTTAAAATCCTGCTGTACATCATATTCACCGTGCACTAAAAACATTCTTTGTACCTGTTTAGGATCCTGGCAGGCTAGCCATTGATAAAGATCTTCATAATCACCATGCGCACTCATGCTTCTTATTGAGCCTACTTCTGCATGTACTTCGTGCCGTACACCAAAAATGCCTACTTCTTTGGCGCCACTTAACAACCTTGCACCTAAAGAATTTGGTTCACAATAGCCGGTCATCAATATCGTGTTACGACTGTTCTCAATATTATTCCGAATGTGATGTTTTACACGTCCGGCATCTGCCATTCCACTGGCAGATATGATTACGCAAGGCTCATCATAAAAATTTAACAACTTTGATTGTTCTACACTGCGAATGAATTTCAAACCCTTGAAATGAAATGGATCTTCATCAACCGACAAAATCTTTTGAATATGCCGGTTAAAGTTTTCAGGAAAACTCTTCATCATTTCCGTTGCCTCAATACTCAGTGGACTATCTACAAAATAAGTTATTTCAGGAAGCCGGTTTTCCAGTTCAAGTTGGTTAAGTGCAAATAAGATTTCCTGTGTACGTCCTACACTAAAAGCAGGCATTATAAGTTTGCCTTTTTTCTCGAGGCAAGCTTTCTCTATCCATTTCAATATGATATCAGGTGTGGTCAGGTGCAAATCGTGAAGACTGTTTCCATATGTAGATTCCATAATAATAAAATCAGCCTGCGGAAAAGTTTGTGGCGATTTCAGGATCACATCGCGATAACGGCCAACATCACCACTGAATGTTAATGTTTGATATTTACCACTGTCATTGATTTTTAAATGCACACATGCACTGCCGATTATATGACCGGCATCGGAAAATAATAATTCCACTTCGGGTATGATCTCAACCCATTCGCCATATTCTACGGGCGTAAAAAAACCAAATGATCGTTGGGCATCTTCTAAGGTATATAGCGGTTTTACATATGGCTGATCATTTAATGCTCTTCGTTTATTAGCGTATTTCACCTCATCTTCCTGTATGCCTGCTGAATCTTCCAGCAGAATTGTGGTTAATGCTTTTGTGGCAGTTGTACAGAATATTTTTCCTTTAAAACCTTCCTGCACCAATCTTGGAATCAACCCACTGTGATCAATATGCGCATGAGATAAAACCATAACATCAATAGATGTAGGATCAAAACCAAAATGCCGGTTCAAACCATCCGTATCTTTTCCCATGCCCTGGAACAATCCACAATCTAAAAGGATCCTTTTACCATTTTTTAAAGTGATGATATGTTTTGAACCCGTTACGCAGCGGGCAGCACCGTGGAATGAAATTTTCATCTTTTAAATTATTGAAATAATGCTATTCTTTAAAAAAGCAAAAACTAAGAAAAATTTTCCAGTATACTTTCATTTTAATGGATATTTCAAAATTATCATTTGATTTGAAAGTGGAATGTTCGGTGCTTTTAATAAGAGTTAGTTGCTCCATCGAAGCTCCATAATGAAAAAAAAACCGCACATTGCTGTGCAGTTTTCATAAAATAAAATTGAACTGATCACTTAATAAATGGATCCACAATCGCTAATACCTGGGCTTTTGTTAATGGCTCATCAAATGCGCCGGAAGCATCTTCAGCAGTTACGGCTGTTCCGCCAATACCTACTATGTCTACAGTTGCCTGCGTGGTTATTTCTTCACCATCATAACTGGGCTGAATAGCCGCATTTGCCGCGCCTGCTTCTATATTGCTCATCTTGCCAATTATCCATGGCTGAATGTTGCCCGTAACTAATGCGCTTGGCTTGTTTTTACGCATGTAACGAATTTTAGCCGCGTGCCTTGCTTCAACGGAATGTATCCGAAGCGCGGCAGTAAGCACATCATTATTACTCATTAAATTAGCCGCCTGTCCTTTGTATGCTCTCACACCGGTGTCTTCAAACACCTGCGCTACGGCAAGTAACAGATCATAATTAACAAACGCCGTGGCAAAAGGTCCTGTACCGCTTCCATTACCGCCACTAAAATCAAAATCATTGGCAGTAAAAGAAACCGGTGTGCCAATCGGCATGATAGCGGCACGTAAGAACGCAACGTGCGCTATTTCATGATCACGGATAAGGGTAAGCGCAGCTTTATCCGCGGCTGAAGCGGTGCCGACTGCGGCAGAGGCAACGGCCTGTTTGTAAAATTCCGCTTCAAGATATTCAAGCGTTAAAGCAAAATTCAACACATCCACAATTTCTCCCGTAGATTGTCCGTATGCTTTTTTAAACATACCACCAAAGGCAAAAGGAATGGCCGCGGCGGCTAAAACCTTACCAGCAAAGGCAAATCGCTTCATTGAATTTCGTCGGGTATCCATCCGCTCATAAACTTCCGGATCCACCTTTTCTATTTCTGTTAAAATATTTTTTAAATTCATTTTTTTAGATTTTAAGAGGTTGGAAGATTACTTGCGTTAATTTTTGTTTTGAGAAATGCTGAAGCTATTTGTAAAACTTCGGATGGCATCCTGGATACATCTAATCCCATAGCATCAACCACTTCCGCATTGGCGAAGGCGGTTCCACTTGTATCAAGCAGTTCCCGTATAAGGGCCGCATGCCTTGCTTCTACCGATACTATTTTGCCAGCAAGCCCTAAAAAAACTGGATCGGCAAGTAACTTACCTGCACCATTATACGCAGATACGCCGAGATCTTCAAAAGCTTTTGCCGTACCTAAAACACTTGCGCGGCTGGAGAAATTAATGCTTTCAAAATTTACTTCCAATGCCTGAATGGCATTGCTGCCTAAAGCCGCTTTAAAGAATTCACGATGCGCAATTTCGTGATCGCGGATGTCAGCCATAAAAGAGGTTTCCATAGCCGTAATACCACTATAAGGCGTTTCCAATACCTTAGTGTAAAAGGCCGCCTCTAATTGCTCTAACGCATAAGCGTAGTTTAAAATACCAAAATCTCCACTGCCGAGATCTACACCCTCCCTGTTCATGTCGTTATCATTTTTATCACATGCGGTTGCAAAAGCAACAAGACCTGTAGCAGCCCCGGCATATCCTAAAAATTTTCGGCGCGACAGGCCGGCAATGATTTTTTCATTTAACTCTTCCGCTTTGTTTTCGAAAGGATACTTTGTTAACATAATTTGATTTTTGATGATGAATAATTGATACGGTAGTTTTAGAGTCTATGGCAATTATAAAACCACCATCAAAATCATATACGAGAACATTGTTTGAAAAGATTGCAAATTGAAATAATTCCGAAGAATGTTGGAGTTTTGTTTAAATATACCTCGAATTAGGTGTTAAAAGATTAAACACCCGGTTACTATAACGGCAAAAATGCAGGATATAAAGTCAGTTATATATTTTTCATTGCCATTTGATCATCCCATATTATTTTTCTTTGAAGGACCATGTAATTAAAAATTGAGCAATCACATCCCCGTTCCCGTTTTTTCCAGTTGTTAAAACAACAATTGTTTTAGGCATTTTTGTGCTTATACATTCAGTAATTGTATGATGTATTTTTTCTCCCTGATCGCAAATAAAAAAAGTGGTGCCGGTGGCTTTCTTCAAAAATGTGCCTTCCACTTTTGTAACCAGCATGGAAACAGCGGGATCCAACTTATATAAATACGCCATCGCTAAAACACCGGTACTCATTTCGGCAGCCATACTTAAACAGGCAAAATAAGCAGACCTGAATGGATTTTGTGTAAACCATCCGTAAGGAACCTTCACTTTGCACATTTTTTCATCGGCATATATTACACGAACTCCCGAAAAAAAAGCACTGGGTAATTTTGCCAGCAAATACAAACTGAATTTTACAGGATGATTCACCATCTTTAAAAACAATGCGGCGTTTTTCAAAACTTTGTGGGTTTAAAATATTGCGCTTAGAACCACCCGTGCAAATTAATGATGGTGCAGCTTTTTAAATCACTTCAATCTGGTTTCTAAACAGGTCTTCAAATTGTTCTCTTTTTCGGATCAGCAAAGTCTTGCCATCCTTAAATAAAACTTCGGCTGGCTTAAACCGTGAGTTGTAATTAGATGACATTTCAAAACCATAAGCACCTGCATTATAGAAAACCAGATAATCACCTTCTTTTACATCATTCAATTTACGGTCCCATGCAAAGGTGTCCGTCTCGCAAATATTGCCCACAACGGTATAAATCCTTTCAGAACCTTTTGGATTGGATATATTTTCAATATGGTGATAAGCTTCATAAAACATAGGGCGAATCAAATGATTGAAACCACTGTTAACACCAACAAAAACTGTTGCTGTTGTTTGTTTAATCACGTTCGCTTTTACAATAAAGTAACCAGCTTCGCTAACCAGGTATTTGCCCGGTTCAAACCAGACTTCAATTTTATTTCCTGTTTCTTTTTCATATTGATGAAAAGCCTCTCCCACTTTTTTTCCCAATAACTCAACATCGGTGGTTACATCATCATGATCGTACGGCACTTTAAATCCACTACCCAAATCAATAAAAGAAAGATCCGGGAAATGCCGCGCCAGGTCAAACATCACTTCAAGCCCTTGCAAAAAAACACTCACATCCTTAATGTCACTACCGGTATGCATATGAATGCCTTTCACTTTTAGTTTGGTAGATTTTACAATGCGTTCAATATGCCGCATCTGGTGAACGCTTATACCAAACTTACTGTCAATATGCCCGGTCGAAATTTTATAATTACCTCCACCCATAATATGCGGGTTGAAGCGGATGCAGATCGAATATGTATTTCCATACCGGTTACCGAACTGTTCCAGTATGGAAATGTTATCAATATTCAGGTTCACCCCAATTTCTTTAGCTTCCTGTATTTCTGAAAAATCTACTGAGTTAGGAGTAAACAAAATGTTTTCAGGTAAAAAACCTGCACCCAGACCCAGTTTCACTTCATTGATGCTCACGCAATCAAGCCCTGCACCTAATTGATGCATGTATTTTAAAATGTTGATATTGCTTAATGCTTTACAGGCATAAAAGAATCGTGCATTGGTACTTTTAAAGGCATGTTGCAAAATTTCAAACTGTGCTTTTATTTTTTCTGCATGATAGACATATAATGGTGTTCCAAATTCGTTGGCCAGGCCAATCAGTTGTTTATGGGTTAATTTTTCTGACATCGGTCGAAGATATTAATTAAAAAAATGCCATAATTCATTTTGAATTATGGCATTCGAAAAAAGTTTTCATGAAATCAGTCCTGGCCGGGCTTATCGTTATTTTCTATCAATTCGCCATCCTCAGATACTGCCATTAACGTTGTTTCATCTTCATTAGGTGAATGATCTATGGGGTTTTCCAATTCTGTTTCATTGTGATTAATAATAGTGGGCTCAATCATCTGCTCGGCTAAAACTTCTTTAATTTTTGGTAAATCATCGGCACTGTTGATCCCAAAATAATCCATAAAATTTTTAGAAGTTGAATATACCAATGGGTGTCCGGGCAGTTTTTCATTTCTTCCACTAATAATTATCAATTCTTTTTCTAATAATTTCTGAACTGTATAATCACTGTTAACGCCCCTGATGGCCTCTATTTCTCCTTTCGTTATGGGTTGTTTGTAAGCAATTATGGCCAGTGTTTCCAGGGCAGCAACCGAGAGTCTTTTTAAAAATTTTTCCCCGTTTAACTGGGCAACCGTTTTATGAAATTCCTTTTTGGTCAAAAACTGCCATCCGCCACCACTCATTTTAACTTCAAAAGGATAAAATTCTGAATTGTATTTTTCCACTATCCCTTCCGTTGCTGCTTCTACCTGGTCTAATAAAATTTTTTCATCCATAAAACCAAAAGCGTTGTTGATCAATTCGGTGATCTCAAGGTTGGTTAATGGTTTTTCGCTGGCGAATATTAATGATTCTATATGAGGTATAAGGTTGGTAATTTCCATATTTCAAGATTAATGCCGCAATAATTCCTGTCAATTAATTGCAAGCTTCCTCTTTTTTCCTTGTATTCAAAATGTAGTTTCTCACAATGTGGAAAACTTTAACCTTCCTGCAGTGCGGCAGCCCCGCTTACAATTTCTGTAAGTTCGGTTGTGATAGCAGCTTGCCTTGCCCGGTTATAAGAAATGCGGAGGGATCTTAATAATTCATTGGCATTCTCACTGGCCTTATCCATGGCCGTCATACGGGCTCCATGTTCGGAAGCATTTGAATCCAGCACTGCTTTATATAATTGTGTGTTCAGTATCTTAGGCATCAGTTCTGCAACTAACTCAGCACGATCTGGTTCAAAAATGAAATCTGCCTGCACATTTCCTTTTTTCTCAACCCTGGGAATGGGAAGAAATCGTTCCACTTTAAACCGTTGTGTAGCTGCATTTTTAAATTCACTATAAACAATTTCAACAACGTCGAACTGCTTTTCTTCATAGGCTTTCATAGCTGCTTTGGAAGCAACCTGTACATTCTCAAAAGTCAGATTAAGAAATATATCCTTATGGTCGGCTATTGTATGATACTTGTTTTTGGTAAAATGTTCATATCCTTTCTTACCCATATTCCAGATGGTGACCTTTCCTTTACTGTATTGGGCGGAATATTTTTCGTTGATTACCGATTTGGCTGCTTTTATCAGGTTGGCGTTAAAGGCGCCAGCCAAACCGCGGTCAGAAGTGATGACAATGAGTAATACATTTTCAATGGGTCTTTCTGCTGCCAGCTTCATTCCAACTTCACCTTCACCACTGCTTATAATATTACTAAGCAATTCCTGAAGTTTATTAGCATACGGACGCATTTGCAGAATGGCATCCTGGGCTCTTCTTAATTTAGCGGCACTTACCATTTTCATAGCTTTGGTAATCTGCTGAGTGCTTTGAACTGATTTAATGCGGTTTCGAACTTCTTTTAACTGACCTGCCATTATAATATTTTTTGCTGAATGGTTGCACGGAACAGCCCTTTAAAGGCTTCCAAATTGGCCGCAAAAGTAGCTGAAAAGACCAAATTATTCAAATGATTTTAATACAATTAATATTAATCAGTTAACAAAAATTCCCTTTGCAATCCATAACTGATCTTTAGTTTTCCACCTTTACGGGGACCATCCTGCAATTTTTTATTTTCCTCGCGATTTAATTGCATTAGAACCGGGCCGTTGGTTACCTCATTCAGCCTTTCAGCTGGAATGGAAAGTATTCCATTTTTAACCGTGTCCATCCTGAACAGGTCATTGCTGAGAAATGAGGTATCTGTAAGAATAATAGATATTCTTTCATTTTCATTTAATCCTTCCAGTTCCACTTGAAAATTTTTCCTGCTTACAGCCGCTGGTAATTCGCTTTTAAGGGAAAAGGGCTGAAAATAAAATGTTTCCGTGTATTCCCGGCCCGACGGAGCCCTGAATAAAACGGTATGCTCACCTTCAAATTGATTAAGGGGTAACATAATTTCATAAAAAGTACCAGCCATCCTGGCACTATCTGCAGCTATTTCCAAACCATCAAAAGTTAACATTACAGTTTCGCTCAATTCCACCGGATCTCCATCCGCATCTTCTTCCCTGAACCGGAACAAACAACTTACCATTTCACGGCCTTCTTCAGCTACCACACTATAATCAAAATATAACGCGTCCGTGCGCTTTTCAACAGCTTGATTATCCTCGTTCTTACAAGCCATCAGGCTACTTAAAATGAATAACCCGTATACTAAATGCCATCGTCTCATAGTATCAAAGTACGTAAAAAATAAAGTTGTTAACCACACCCTGACCATAAAATGTGAAATATAAGTATCCGAACCAAAGACGGATAATATGTTTATTTTTTACAAATTCTTTATTCCTTCAAAGGCCCTTATATCCTTCCTGAAGTTGAATATGTTATCTTTGCATTCCTGTCAAATTGGCTACCATAATTTGTAGCATCCTATTTGACAAAACAATCTTATTACACTAACAAACAGATATCTTCTGAAACATTATAGTTTATGAGTTTTATTTCCAAATTGTTTGGTGGAAACAAATCGGAGAAAGATGTAAGGATCGTCCGGCCACAAGTTGCAGAAATCAATAAACATTTTGACAGTTATCAAAACATCTCTAATGACGAACTAAGGTCCAAAACCCAGGAATTTCGTCAAAAGATAAAAGATTACCTCGCTGAAACGGATAAAGAAATTATAAGTAAGAACCAGGAAGCTGAAGGATTAGTATTTAATGACCTCAATGGCAGGGATACCCTCTACCAGGAGGTTGATAAATTAAAGAAAAAGAGAGATGATCAGATTGAAGAGATATTAAAAAAACTTTTACCCGAAGCTTTTGCTGTTGTAAAAGAAACCGCCCGCCGTTTTAAAGAAAATTCAGAACTGGTATCCAAAGCCACTGATCTTGACCGCGATCTCAGTGTAAAAAAAGATTATATCACCATTGAGGGTGATAAAGCAACGTATAAAAATACATGGACCGCCGGTGGAAGCCTCATCACCTGGAACATGGTTCACTACGATGTACAGTTGATCGGGGGCATTGTTTTGCACCAGGGTAAAATTGCTGAAATGGCAACCGGTGAAGGTAAAACACTGGTTTCTACTTTACCAGCCTATCTAAATGCATTGGCAGGTGAAGGTGTACATATCATTACGGTAAACGATTACCTGGCCCGTCGTGACCAGGAATGGAACGGAACTATTTTTGAATGGCTTGGACTGCGTGTTGATTGTATTGATAAGCACCAACCCAATAGTGAAGAACGTCGCCGCGCATACCAGGCCGATATTACCTATGGTACAAATAACGAATTTGGTTTTGATTATTTAAGAGATAACATGGTGCATTCACCTGAAGAAATGGTGCAACGAAAGCATCATTATTCAATGGTGGATGAGGTGGATAGTGTATTGATTGATGATGCCCGTACGCCTTTGATCATCTCCGGGCCAGTTCCAAAAGGGGATGACCAGCAATACCATATTTTAAAACCTCGTGTACTGCAATTGGTGCAGGAGCAGGAAAAGATTGTGCGCAATGCCATGAACGAGGCAAAAAAGAATATTGCTGAAGGTAAAGATGATCCGAAAGAAGGCGGCTTGCAATTATTCCGTGCATTTCGGGGTTTACCAAAATATGGCCCGTTAATTAAATACTTAAGCGAATCCGGGATTAAGGTAAAAATGCAAAAGGCTGAAAACTTTTATTTGTCAGACCAGCAAAGGCAAATGCATATTGTGGATGAAGAATTGCTTTTTCATATTGAAGAAAAAACAAACTCAGTGGAGCTAACTGACATGGGTTTGACCATGATTACAAAAAGCGGTGAAGACCCTGAATTTTTTGTGTTACCGGATATCGGGGTCCGACTTTCTGAAATTGAAAAAAGCAGTGCTACTGATGAAGAAAAACTTCAGCAAAAGGAATTGGTATTAAACGACTATTCTTCTAAAGCTGACCGCATTCATACGGTTCAACAATTATTAAAGGCTTATGCTTTATTTGCAAAGGATGATGAATATGTAGTGATCGATGGCGCCGTAAAAATCGTTGATGAACAGACTGGTCGAATCATGGAGGGCCGCCGGTACAGTGATGGATTGCACCAGGCCATAGAAGCCAAAGAAAATGTAAAGATAGAAGCGGCTACACAAACTTATGCCACAATTACGCTGCAGAATTTCTTCAGAATGTATCATAAGCTGGCGGGTATGACGGGTACAGCCGAAACAGAAGCAGGTGAATTATGGAGCATCTATAAACTGGATGTTGTTACTATTCCCACCAATATTCCGGTAATAAGAATAGATACGCAGGATCTTGTTTACAAAACAAAAAGAGAAAAATACAAAGCGGTTTTTGAAGAAATTGAAAACCTGCGTAATGCCGGTCGCCCGGTATTAGTAGGTACTACTTCGGTGGAAGTAAGTGAATTACTCAGCAAGATGTTGCAGGTAAAAAAGATTCCGCATAATGTATTGAATGCAAAACAACACTCCCGTGAAGCGCAGGTTGTAGCAGAAGCCGGTATGGCAGGCGCTATAACTATTGCTACCAATATGGCAGGTCGGGGTACAGATATCAAACTGGGACCAGGTGTAAAAGAAGCCGGTGGTTTAGCTATCATAGGTACAGAGCGCCATGAAAGCCGCAGGGTTGACAGGCAGTTGCGCGGACGTGCCGGACGCCAGGGTGATCCGGGTTCCTCCCAATTTTTTGTTTCCCTGGAAGATGATCTGATGCGTATGTTCGGTAGTGACCGTATCGCTTCGCTGATGGATAAATTAGGTTATAAAGAAGGCGAAGTGATCCAGCACAGTATGATTACCAAGAGCATTGAACGTGCACAGAAAAAAGTGGAAGAAAACAACTTTGGCATTCGTAAACGTTTGCTGGAGTATGATGATGTAATGAATAAGCAGCGTACGGCTATCTATACCAAACGCAACCATGCTTTATTTGGCGACAGGCTGGCTATGGATATCGACAATGCATTTATTGTAATGGCCGAAGGTTTGATCGTCAGCTTCCGGGAGCAGGAGGATTTTGAAGGATTTAAACTTGCCTGTATCGTAAACTTTGGAATGGATACACAGGTGAGCGAAGAAGATTTCAAAAAAATGGAT
>JACCYQ010000217.1 GCA_013696395.1 Chitinophagaceae bacterium | reverse complement strand
GTACATAATAATCGAGAAAACATACAAACTGGGGTTTCACATTTCGGAAAAAATTTATTTCGTTATCATTTCCTGAAAATCCTTCCTTTCGTGCAATTTTTTTTATACAGTCGCAATAATGATGTGCGATCCAGAAGCAATCTTCGGCCTTATCTTTATCTGGTTTTTCAGATTGCCAGCATTTCCCTATTTCAGTCAACATTTTTTTATACAATAGCTGGTATTTTTTTTCCATTCTGTTTCCTCCAAAAATATAGATAGATGAATTTTCCTTTTATCCACCTGCCAGTGAAAAAAAACGAAGGGTAAGTAAAAACAAACCCCGTGTTCTGTGAAATATCACATGAGAAAGCTGATATGAAATACTATTTATAGAGGCTGGCTTTTATTTATCCTTAAGATGTTGTTATAAAGACACCTGAAAAGCAAAAAAGGACTACTTTAATCTTAAATATTTTTTTACAATTATGTAGCATAGTGTTTTCCCGTTCAGCTTTTTCTTTCTAAATATTCTTTTTTGACTTTATCCAGTAATTGAACAAATTTATTGATACCCGGATCATAACCATAGCCTTCATCAACCAATTTGTTCTCATTCTTATCCAGGAAAAAATAATAGGGCTGTGTATTGGCACCAAAACGCGTAACCTGCAAATCTGTGTTTTTATCACCGAGTGTTTCCACTTCCTGGTTTAGTGCTTCAGAAAAATATTGTTCAGAAAAAGGCAGCTCTATATTATGCACATCGACATAAAGGGATGCGATCACAAAATCTTCTTTGAGTCTTTTCATCACTTCAGGATCACTCCATACCTGCCCTTCCATTTTGCGACAGTTCACACAGTTGATACCGGTGAAGTCCAGCATCAATGGTTTATCCAGTTTTCGTGCAATGGCCAGTGCTTCCTCGTAGTCAAAATAAGTGATCATGCCATAAGTTGTCACAACTTCCGGTTCATAGATATGCATCTGGTCATAGTATTTTACCGGATGCGGCAAAGTCATTTCATTATCATCTTTAATAAATGGAACTGCGCTGGTTGATTTATTGGATGATGCATTAAAATCCTGCGTACCCATGGGTGGGACAAATGCGCTGATGCCTTTGAGTGGTGCTCCCCACATACCAGGAACCATGTACACTGCAAAGCCTAAAGCGGCCATCGAAAAAAATAACCTGGGGACAGATATATAAGGAATCCCAAAATCATTTTTAGGAAGTTCATCATCATGATGAAATTTTAATTTACCCAGCAGGTAAACACCCAGAAGTACAAAAATCACGATCCAGAGTGCGATGAATATTTCCCGGTCCAGAAAACGCCATCCTTTTACCAGGTCGGCATTACTCAAAAATTTAAGAGCCAGCGCCAGTTCCAGAAATCCCAGTGTTACTTTAACTGCATTGAGCCATCCACCAGCTTTACCCAGTATGTTTAATTTCGATGGAAAGAAAGCAAATAATGCAAAAGGCAAAGCTAACGCCAATGAGAAACCGAACATACCCATAAGTGGTCCATAAAAATTTCCCCTGGCTGCCAGAACCAATAAATTCCCTATTATAGGTCCGGTACAGGAAAAGGAAACCACCACCAGGGTGAGAGCCATAAAAAAGATGCCCATAAAACTTCCGGTACCCGCTTTACTATCGGCTTTGGTTGACCATGATGCCGGCAGGGCGATATCAAAGGCCCCTAAGAATGAAATACCAAAAACTAAAAACACTGCAAAGAAAACCAGGTTGGCAATCCAGTTGGTGGCCAGATTATTCAAAGCCGCAGGACCAAACACGAGGGTGATCAGAAAGCCGAGTAAAGTAAAAATAACAACTATGGAAGTTGAATACAAAAAGGCATTCTTAATTCCTTCTTTTTTTGTCCGGCTTCTTTTGGTAAAAAAAGAAACGGTCACCGGAATCATTGAATACACGCAAGGGGTTAGCAGTGCAAGAAGTCCACCTGCGAAGGCTGCCAGAAATATCCATAGCAGGGACCGATCAGATACGGATACAGATTGAACAATGGCTTTTTGTGGTGTTATAAATAATTTAAATGATTTTTCCCCAGGCAGGTATTCCTCTCCCTGTTTATATAAATAATTCACTGAACCTTTAAGTAATGCGCTATCATAAGTATCTAATAATATGGTTTGTTGCCATTGAACAGAATCAGTAAAAAATCGAACATGGGCATCAAGTTCGGTATCCCTTTCAGTATGTACATTACCTTTTTCAACAATATTGCCGGACAAATATTGGGCTGTCAGCGAGTCAAATGTGATTGTTGAATAAAGGGCATCCAGATCCGATTTTTGTAAACCATACAGTTTTGCATCATGGATGGTTGCTTTAATAGTGATCAGTACAGAACTGTCATTGATTCTTTGCTGATTAAAGCTAAGTCTGACATCCGTAGAATCGTTTGCCCATGATGGCAAGGCAGTTAACAGCAGGCACACGCAGATGCATATGCGAAATAATTTGTTCATCCGCAGTCTGTTAATTGAGCGCTATAGAAAATTTTTGCGTGGTCGGTGGCATGCATTCGCGGTCATTGCAGGTCATGAATTCCACATTTCCGGTAAGGGATGTTTTCACTTTGCCTTTTATCTGTATGGTTTGTACGAAACTGACTTTATCAGAAAACTGTTTCACATCCACCCCAAAGATTTCCTCAAATCTTTGTTCGAGTTTACCAACTTCTTTAGCTTTCCCATTTAATGATACCAGCGGATTTTTGGCATATGAAATAGTTGTAGGTAAGGGTCCTCCATCTGGAGTAGATTGGGAATAAACATGCCAGCCAGGCTCCAGATTGGCAGTCAGGTATATTTCATAGGTGGTTGAATTGATTTTTTTGGCTGAGAAGTTCCAATCAACAAGATTTTGTGCCTGGGCATGGACCAGGATTACTACAATCAAACCAAGACTTAAGGCAAATAATTTTTTCATACAGGCAGTTTATATTTAACAAGACTCATAATCCGGATTTTGGTACTACCCTGATGTTGACAAAATTTTGTTAATGAATTGACATTGGGACCGTGGAAATTGCCGGAGAAAGCATTGAGCTGACGGATAAGGAAGACTCCGCAAAAAACTGGAAGGTGATCCTGCGATAAAACTGGTGAACATACATGGGCGGAGATATAAAATGGAGACAACTGTTTAATAAAAAAAGATCAGAAATAATCATTGCCTGTTTTATAACCTAAAGCTTTATTCATTTCCTTAATGATGTCATTTTTGAAATGAGCATTTGACAGTTCACCTGAGTGAATGTCCCAGTCAGGCATGCGGTGTTTAAGGCGGTGTTTTCGCAGCACCGGTGCATTGTTTCTAAAAATAATCTCTTTGTTTTTTGCCACCAGTTTATAATAATCAAATGCCTGGTCAGAAGCCATCTGCACGACCTGGTAATTAAAATTTTTCCAGCCTGATTTAATTACAATAGAAAACTGTTGCAGTGAAATATTCTTTCTAATTAGGATTCAATTAATGCTATTACTTTTAATTTTCCGGCACATAATTTTGTCAAAATCTCCTGTAATTTGATACAAAATTTCATCATAAAGCTCATATTTTGAACATATTCAGCTCAAAATATATTAATATGAGCTGAATAATAGGTATATTTGAGCTTTATATCATTCAATGGCAAAGATCAATCACCAGGAAATTCTGGAATACCTCATGCACCACCGCGGGAGCTCATCGACCCAAATTAAATATGGACTCTCCACAGTCACCAGTATTGCTACTATAAAAAGAGTATTAGTTAAACTGAGTGAAAACGGATTCATAACCCCGGACGGTAAAGGAAAGAACACTACTTACAGATTAAGCGATTCCTATACTGTATTATATCCAGTTGATCTCCCCGCCTACTTTAAAAAAGAAATTGACGAAAGGGTCATCAAAGAAATTTTCAATTTCTCTTTAATGAATGAGGTATTAACTGGGCTAAGCCTGTTCACATCGGAAGAAGAACTTCACTTATCAGCGCTCCAAAACAAATTCACAGAGAATACATCCCAACTCGGCCAGACAGAATATAATAAAGAAATGGAAAGGTTGGCTATAGACCTTAGCTGGAAATCTTCTCAAATAGAAGGAAATACCTACTCTTTACTCGAAACAGAACAACTATTAACAGAAAGAAAAATGGCAGAGGGGAAACCCCTGGCAGATGCTACCATGCTGCTGAACCATAAAGAAGCCATCAATTTCATATTACAACATAAGGACTATCTCAATCCATTAACGATCCGGGCTATTGAAGATATTCATAGCATTCTGGTAAAAGATCTGAGTGTTGACCGTAATATCAGACAACGTCGGGTGGGAATATCGGGCACCAATTACAAGCCATTGGATAATGAATACCTGATAAGGGAAGCACTGGAAGACATGTGTCGTCTTATCAATGTTACAAAAAATGTTTTCGAAAAATCATTGCTTTGCCTTGTATTGCTTTCGTATATCCAAGCTTTTGCAGATGGAAATAAACGTACAGCCCGTATTGCCAGCAATGCCATCCTGATGGCTAGTGATCATTGCCCACTCTCCTTCCGCACTGTGGACCCGATTGATTACAAAAAAGCCATGTTATTATTCTATGAACAAAATAATATCAGTGCTATTAAGCAACTTTTTATACAACAATATGAATTTGCAGTAAATACTTATTTTTAGTAACCGCGTTAAATTAATCCTGATTAATGCATGGTATGCGCTTTTTCATCATGTTCACTATATTGAACATTTATTGTTCAAATTGTTTATTATAGCGAACATTAAGATTTGTTCCGTAAACTGTATTTGGTGAAGGCATAGGCATTAGTTTTAGGTATTAGAATTTTGACTATCCAGCATTTGCTTTGCATAATCAGATTTTGAAAGGACGTTTTTGACAAAAAACAGGATCTTTCCCATGCCATTTTCCAGGAGAGATTTGATCTTTTCTTCAGATAATCCTTCCTCCTGCGCAATCAATGCAATGCTGGCTTCATACCTGATATATTTTTCAAGGACTTTTTTTTCAGGTTTCGTTAAATGACAATAGTTGATTAATTGCGTATTATAAATGAAATGCCTGAGCCAGGTTGTTTGCATACCTCCCGTGTTGGTTTAGAATTTAGTGTGCAGTCTTCAGGAGGGAACATGAGAATGGAACTGAAACGACGGGTTAGTAATATTATTACATCATTATATTGTTTTATATTGTTTAACAATTTAATTAACAATTTGTGCAGGGTGATTTTGCCCAACGCATATATCAAAAATTGAATTGTTTGAATTGATGAACGATTATTTATTAGATAATAACCATTCAATCAGGCTGAGTCACATGGAAAAAATGGATGTGGTCACAGGGTGAATGCCTTTCTCTTCTGCAATATAGTATTTTGCCGAACTGTGTAAGTAGTCAACCGGACTGATACATAAATTCCATTTTTTGAGCAGGGATTCATATGCATATAGCGGGTGTCAGCCTTTTAATAATCTCTTATGCCATGAACCGTTTCCCATTTCCCATTTCCTTCAGTAGTATTGATACGCTGACCAGTAGCAATAAAGCTGACAAGTACATGAATGTGATTGGACATACATACCTATCAATTAATTTAATGCCCCTGCTTTTTCAAGTTATCAAATCAGTTTATAAATAATATCATAACCATTTCTAACAACTGAAGGTGTTAAAAAAGGTACCAAAAGAAAAAGGAATGGTTCGCTTTAGCGGCATACGGTAAATTTAATTTATTTGACACAAATTATTTGACGCAAACGTCCCCTACGGGAAACGTTGCTGCGAAACAATCAAAAAACTGGCAAACTGTTTCGTAGCCATTACTTCGTTCTATAAGTGGCAGCCAGCGGTAGCCTGTATGTGTGATAAAATACAAACCTTCTTCCTTATGGGAATGCTTTAAAAAA
>JACCYQ010000214.1 GCA_013696395.1 Chitinophagaceae bacterium | reverse complement strand
TTCTCTTTTCTACCAATATTGTTTTATCCCCTTTATCATCAGGTGATACCAGTTCTGAAGTAGATTTTTTTAATTTTTTATGGTTGATTTCTTTTGAGGAAGCAGGTTTCTTAGTTGATTTTGCCGCAGTCGGTTTGGTCGAAGATTTTACAGCGGTTTTTTTAATGGCTTTTACGACTTCTTTTTTTGCATCCTTTTTTTTAGGGAGCGCTTTTGAAACTGATTTTTTTGATACTGTTTTCATGGATAAATTTTTTAAAGGTTCTTCAGTTTCTTTTTCTACTTCTTTAAAATTTTTATCTTCTCTTAAACCCATATACACAGGATGACGCAGTTTACCATCTTCGGTGGCTTCCGTAAAATTTACCTGGCATACCAGGTTTGGTTTAAGCCAGGTAACGGGCATATTGGTTTTAATTTTTTCACTGAATGGTGATTTTTCTATAACCAGTGGTTGCATTTTTTGATATAGATCTTTAAGCATTTGCTGATTAAAACCGGTACCAGTATGTCCTATATATACTAATTTATTTTTTTCGTACTGGGCAAGGATAAGAGCGCCAAAATGTTTCCTGCTGCCCCTTGGTTTAGTATAGCCCGCGATAATGGCTTCCCTGTTTAATTGATATTTAATTTTTAGCCATTGTTTTGATCGATAGCCATTGGCATATTCACTATCCGCTTTTTTAGCAATGATGCCTTCCAGATTTTTATTGCGGGCCATTTCAAAAAAAGCTTTTCCTTTTTCTTCAATATGATCCGAATACCGGATCACCGGGTCATTTATTTTATCTGTTAATTTTTTAAGAATCTCTTTGCGATCAACCAGGGGTAAAGTTTTCAAATCTTTTCCATCCAGGTTCAACAGGTCAAATACATAATAAACCAATGGCAAATGATAATTATCTTCATACTGTTGCAGTTTCTGAAAATCGGGTTGGTTATCATTCAATAATACAACCTCTCCATCCAGAACCACATTATGTTTTATTTTTTGAAGGGATTCTGTTATTACAGCAAACTTTTCTAAAAATGAAAGTCCGTTACGTGAGTAAAATTTTACATTACCACCGGTAACTTCGGCAACTGCACGATAACCATCCCACTTAATTTCAAATATCCATTCTTTATCATCAAAAGGGTTATCGGTAAGGGTTGCCAACATGGGTTTTTGATATTGAGTCAATTTCATGGAGCTCTTAGGGAAACGAATATTTACCCGCGGACGGGGAGGGTCAGGTGCCTCCTTTTTTTTTTCTCCGGCGTTTTTATCTTGCGATGTTACAAAATCCTCGCTGTTGTATTTTTTATCCACGGCATCATCGTCACGGTGTTTGACTAACAGCCATGGATCACCGCTTGATTGATTATTTTTTATTTTAACGAGGGCAAATTCCCCTTTTAATCTTTTCCCTTTGACGTGGAATTTTAGTTGACCTTTTTTAAGAGCAGCCAGTGCCTGCTTATCTGTAATTGGTTCGCTTTTTTCGTTAATGGGTGTAAAGGTTCCTTTATCCCAGATGATGACCATCCCTGCACCATAATTTCCTTTAGGTATCTCTCCCTCGAAACTGATATAGTCAACGGGGTGATCTTCTACCATCATAGCTAAACGTTTATCTTTCGGATTTAACGAAGGGCCTTTGGGTACTGCCCAACTTTTTAATACACCATCCAATTCTAACCTGAGATCATAATGCAAACGGGAGGCATGATGGCGTTGCACAACAAACCGGTGGTTGGTTGTCGGATTTTTTTTTCCTGATGGTTCCGGAGTTTCCTGAAATTTCCTTTTTTGTTTGTATTTGGTCAGTGTCATCAGGAAGCTTTTCGAGTTTTAGTTTCAAGACTTTCTTTTAATTGGGCCATCAGGTCTTTAGATTTGGAATGAACAACACGCATTGCAGGAGCCGTAAATTTCTTTCCTTTTGATTTCGCTTTTATAAGCTTCATTAGTTGTTCTGTATAGGTGTCTTTGTATTTTTCTATCTCAAACTTTCCGGTTAACTGGTCAATCAATGCCAGAGCCATTTTTAATTCAGCCGGTTTGGTTGATGAATCAGGTATATTCAACTCGTCCGGCTTCCTGATTTCTTCTGCAAATCTTATTTTTTGTAAAACAAGAACATCATTAATCACTTTAATCAGGCCCAGGCTTTGTTTTGTTCGCATTACATAAGTGCCTAAACCAGCTTTGCCGGATTTTTTTAATGCATCTCTCAGTAATGCATAGGGTCTCACACCCGATTTATCCGGTTCCAGGTAGTAAGGGGTTTCATAAAACATACTGTCGATAACCTTAATGTCAACAAACTGGTCTATCTCAATTACTTTCGATTTTTCCGCGCTTGCTTTTGCAAAATCATCATCCGTTAATACCACGTATTGATCATCCATTTTATATCCCTTTACAATGTTTTCATAAGGAACCACTTTTCCGCTGTTAGCATTAACGCGCTGAAATTTGATATTTGCATGATCTTTCTTGTCCAGCATATCAAGGTTCAGTTCACTTGCCTGTACTGCACTGAACATTTTAACCGGGATGTTTACCAGGCCGAACCCAATCGACCCTGTCCATATCGCTCTCATATTCTAGATTATTTAAAATATAAATAAAAAAATCTATGCCAGATGAGCAAAAATTTTCAACATTACATATGGAATGTAGATTTGACTCTACAATAAGCTAAGGACCATTAAGTGGTTTATACTGAGATTAAAACTGGTACGATTTTTCGTAATTATTAATTAAGATTTTTACTTCAATAATTATTAATATAAATTTTTAGGGTTTTAATTAAGGACGGTTAAACGGGAAAAAGCTTCAGTATCTACTGAAGCTTTTCTTTTTTTAATACACTATAATTTTTGATTATGCTACGGGGAAGCTGACGGTGAATTTTGTTCCAAAATTCACCATAGAACTAACTTCTATCTGCGCTTTATGTGACTGGATGATATTCAAAGTGGCGGCCAGTCCAAGACCCATTCCATTTCTTTTTGAGGTAAAATACGGTTCAAAAAGCTTGCTCAGGTTTTCTTCATTCACTCCTGTACCATTATCCGTTATAGTTACGGTATGCTGTTCCTTCCCATATTCCACTTCGATCAATAAAAAACCTTTTTCTTCTTCCATTGCTTCAATGGAATTGATGATAATATTTAAAAAAGCAATCTTTAATTTTTCGCGATCTGCAATTATGTATGCCGGCTTTTCATCATACTTTATCTTCATCTTTATTTTTTGCAATGTAATCCGATCCAGGGCCTCTGCTATAGTTTCGTCAAGGATGCCCTGTAATAATTTTTTCTCCAGATTCATTTCTGCTGGCCGGGAAGAATTCAATAACTCAGTAATTAACCCGCCGATCCGTTTACTGTTGCGATCAATAATCTGTAAATAAGGAGAAAACTTTTCCTCCAGTGCTTCGTGCTGTAACTGTTCAACTGATAAATTAATATTGTTTAATGGATTTCTTACTTCATGTGCCAGTGTACGAACAAGTCTGCCGGCAGCAGCCAGTTTTTCAGCTTGTAAAGTTGCTTTTTCTGCTTTTTTAAGTAAAGTTATATCATGAAGCATGCCTTGCAGGTAAACCACTTCTTCATCATATTGCTTGGCTGCTGATAAGATACAGGTACGTTTGATATTTCCATATCCTGAGAGTTCTATTTCAACGTCAAAAATTTCCTTTTTATGTTTCAGTTGTTGAATAACCTTTTCATACTGATCTGGAGGTATAAAATCAGTGAGACCCATATGAATTAATTCTTCTTTAGAATAACCAGCAAGTTCCGCAGTTGCGGTATTTACGTGTTTAAAACTAAAATCTTCTTCCGCAACAAATACAGCATCTTTTGAATGCTCAAACATACTCCGGTATTTACGTTCACTGGCTTTGAGTGCTTTGAGTGAAGACGATCTTTCCAGTGAATACCGGATGCACCGTTCCAGCTTTTCCGTACTCAATTCCGTTTTTACCAGGTAATCTGCAGCACCGATATGCATAGCTTCCTTGTCAATGGCCTGGTTGCCTTTACCAGTAAGCAAAACAATTGGTTCTTCGCATTCCATATCAATGGCTTCTTTTAAAAGATCCAGGCCGGTTTTAGCTCCCAGGCGGTAATCTACCAGGTAAAGATCAAATGTATGGTTTTGCATTCGTTCTAGTGCCTGTGAATAATTATAACACCATTCAATTTCAAAAATATTTGAATCAATTTGTTTTATGTATTCACTCGTAATAAAGAAATCATCTTCATCATCGTCGATAATTAAAATACGAGTGGCGAATTTGGTGGAAGCCATGAAGTAATTTTTATTGGGTTTCGGGTAAAATAATGGTAAAGGTTGCACCTTTAAGCATTTGGCCCGTGGCGGAAATCAGGCCTTTATGGTTTTCTACAATTTTTTTACAAATCGATAAACCAATTCCTGTTCCTGGGTATTCGGCCTTGCTGTGCAAACGTTGAAAAATCTGGAAAATACGTTGGGCGTATTCTTCCTCAAATCCTATTCCATTATCCGAAATTGTGATCATGTAATAATTACGTAATTCATCCAGTAAATAAAAAGATCTTTCTTTTGGTTTCAGTAACCTGCTATTAATTTTTATAAGAGGTTGCTGATCGGGAATTCTGAATTTAATCGCATTTCCAATAATATTGATAAATAACTGGCTTAGCTGACCGGGGATACATTCAATTACAGGCAATTTTCCGATCTCTACAATCGTATTCGTTTCTTCAATCGTCAATTCCAGATCATTCAAAACTTTATTTAAAACCAGATTTAAAGGAAAGGTTTCGATTAAGGCGGTAGAAGTTGTTGTTCTTGAATATTCTAATAAATTGTCGATCAGCTTCCGCATATTTTTCGTGGCACTCAGCATCCGATCCAGGTAAGAATTACCTTCCTCATCCAGTTTATCGCCATATTTATTCTGTAACCGTTCACTGAACGTGGTCAATTTTCTCAAAGGTTCCTGAAGATCATGTGATGCTACATATGCAAATTCTTCCAACTCTTTATTACTACGGTCCAAATCTTTTACTTTTTCTTCCAGGCTTCTTTCATATTCTCTAAGCCTGGAAATATCGCGGCTTGTACCTACAATTTGTATTGGGTGGCCGGTTTCATCCTTTACCAGGCGGCTATAAGATTCAATTTTCTTTATGTCCTTATTGTTTTTGGTAGTTATTTCATATTCCCATGTATATTCCTGCATGCCATTTTCTAAAAATATTTTTCGCTTTTCCAACATCTTTTTCACCTGTTGACTATCCATATGTTTGAAATAAATGTCTTCATCTATCTGAAGGTCATTCCTGTCTGTTTCAGGATCATATCCAAATAATAGGTACATACCATCTGACCAATGAATAGTTTTTGTAGCAAAATTGTAAACCCAGGTTCCATATCCCAACAATTTTTCATTTTCATGCTTAAGCTCTTTATAAATTAACAAGTCCTGGTGATTTTTGAGTTGTGCAGTTATATCGAATGTGGAGCCAATCATCAGAACCGAATGGTTTTTATCATTGGTTACGATTTTACCATGGCTCGACAAATTCTTTATAACTCCATTACCTGATGTAAATGAATAATCGAAATTAAAAGCTTCATTTTTATCAACTGATTTATGGAAGGCCTGGTAAAAACGGGCACGGTGTTTTTTTGCAACCTGGTTAAAAAATATTTGTGTTTCTGTTAATGGTGTAAGATCTTCTTTTTTATAACCGAGCAAATTGTACATACCATCCGACCATGTCATAACTCCTGACTCCTTATCCCATGTCCAGTTACCAAAAAAAAGCTTTTCATCATTTTCATTGAATAATTTACCTCTTTGAACCGTAGAATTAATTTTTTCTTGATCTTGACGTATGGGATGTGCCGTAAATAAAATGTTTAAAGGATTTCCATTTTCATTTTTATCCACTACTGAAGCTTCAATATTGAAATAAAGCGGCGTTCCCTTCTTATGCAGAATATGGCAATAAAACTTAAGTGTTTCAGTTTCGGATTGCTCCTTAAAGTTTTGAATTTTCTCTTGTACAACTAGTACTTCTTCTTTTTTGATCAGTTGTAAAAGGTCATTATTGAAATAGGTGAGTTCTTGTTCCGAATAACCTAACAAAATAGTGAGCTTATTATTTATAAAAACCACTTCTTCATCCCGGGTATTATATATGTAAATTATCGAAGGAAAAATATCAGCTAATTTTTGAAGCATGATATCATTTCCTTTTCCTGTGTCTACTAATATTTTGACCAGATCGGTTCCGGATTTTATGGTTTTTTCACCCATGTTTAACCATTATTGAATTCGTTATAGAGTTTCATTTTATTGTATAATGTCTTTCTGTCAATATTCAATAGTTTGGCTGCTTTACTTTTATTAAAATTTACTTTTTTAAGGGCCTGTAAAATAGCTTCGTATTCCGCATCTATACCTGCAGCTTTCAAATTGATTGGCGTATTCCTGGAAGGGCCAGATAAATTGGTATCAGAAAAAAATGCCTGTTGTTCCTGACTCTCCTGGCTGGATTCATTTTGCTGATCAAATTGCAGTTTTGAAAAATTTGAGATTTCAAATGGCAGGCAATGGGCTTCAATAATATCTCCATCTGTTAAAAGGGTTGCCCGTTTAACTACGTTTTTCATTTCTCTCAGGTTTCCGTACCAAACATAACGCCTGAATATTTCTTCAACTTCCTGCGTAAATCCTTTCACGTTCTTATTCAATTCCTCATTGGTGAGTTTTAAAAAATGATAGGCGAATACCATGATGTCTTCTTTTCTTTCACGAAGAGGTGGAACATCAATGGTGAATTCATTAAAACGATGGTAAAGATCTTCTCTGAATTTTCCCTGCCGGGCCGCATCCCACAGTTTTTCATTACTGGCTATAATTATTCGCACATCCAGTTCAATATCTTTAACGCCACCCACGCGGCGCATTTTTCTTTCCTGTACAACTCTCAATAGTGCAACTTGAATATCATAGCTCAGATTACCTACCTCGTCAAGAAAAATAGTTCCCCCATTGGCAATTTCAAAATTTCCTATTTTTTGGTTAATAGCACCGGTGAATGAACCTTTTTCATGTCCGAATAATTCACTCCCTGCTAATTCTTTTGACAATGCACCACAATCAATGGCCACAAAAGGTTTGTTGCTGCGCATGCTTTTCTTATGAATTTGCTGCGCAATGGCTTCTTTACCGCTACCACTTTCACCATACACAATGATGCTGTAATTGGTGGGTGCTACTCTTTCAATTTGCTGAATTATGTTTTTGAAGGCAGCACTATCGCCAAATATATATTTCTGTGTAGGACCATCTTTTACCTGCGCTGGTTTTTTCTCTGCATTGTTTTCAGGATCCTTGCCATTTAACTTTTCAGCAGCTACAAAAGGTTGCGGGTTAACCAGCGCCTTTTTGATGGTCATTAAAATTTCATCAGGAATCAAAGGTTTGGTGATATAATCATAGGCCCCGGATTTTATTACATCAACAGCCGTTTTTATATCGCTGTAACCTGTTATAATGATCACCGGAACGGATGGATACAAGTTCTTTATTTTTTCCAGTATCACTTTTCCATCCATATCTTCAAGTCGGAAATCTGATAAAACCAGGTGAGGTTCCCAGGTATTTAGTATCTCCATGGCTTTTTTACCTGAAAGCGCTTCATTCACTTCAAAATCATGTCGTGATAAAAAACGTTTCAATAACATACACATATCCCGGTCATCATCAATTACAAGTATTCTTTGCATATATTGTTAGTTTTTACTTTTTTCAAATGTACTTTATTGTAAGGGGAATCCATCAGGCCCAAAGTGAACGCATCTGTGCAACCGGTATTTGTAATTGTTCCCTGTATTTTGCTACTGTACGGCGGGCTATGGAAAAACCTTTTTCTGCTAAAATAGTTACCAGTTGCTGGTCTGTATAAGGATTTTTCTTGTCTTCAGTTTCAATCAATTCTTCCAATGAGGATTGAATAACCCGGTTACTGATCACTTTTCCTTTTTCATTGGCAATACCTTCTGTAAAAAGGTCTTTTAATAAAATAGTACCAAAAGGTGTTTCAACATATTTATTACAGGTAATTCTCGATACGGTTGAAATATCCACACCGATCATATCTGCAATATTCTTCAAGATCATGGGTTTTAATTGTCTTACATCACCTTCACGGAAATAATCATATTGAAAATGTAAAATGGCTTTTATCACTTTCAACATGGTTCCTTCACGTTGCCGGATAGCATTTACAAACCATTGTGCCGCGTTAAGTTTATTTTTTAAATATTGCTGAGTAGCCTTGTCTGCACGATTACCCTTTCCTTTGGCTTCAATCATTTCCTTCCAGCCACTATTTATATGTAGTGATGATGAGCGCTGCTTATACAAAAAGGCTTCGAGGTAATCATCTTCCTGTACGATGATGAAATCAGGTAAAATATTCTGATTAACTTCTGTTGAGCTGGCCGATTCTGCAATGGGTTTCATTTTCAATTTACCAATTAACTGCATAATGATTACGAGCTCATCTTCTTCAATATGCAGATCATGCATAATTTTTTCCAGGTTACGGCGCCGCAGGTCATTGAAATGATTTTCGATCAGTTGTGATGCTAATCTTACATCAGGGCGTTTCTGGTTCATTTTCTTTAACTGCAGCAAATAGCACTCATTAATACTTCGGCTTCCGATTCCTATAGGTTCCAGTTGCTGTATCTTATATAAAACTGATTCTACATCTTCAATCTCAATCCAACGTTTATGCTTAAATGAAAAATCATCTGCCAATGCCTGAACTTCCATATCAAGCATACCATGACTATTTAACGAGTCAATAATAAATTCCGCTAATACCAGTTCATCAGGTGTATGTTCCAGGTAATGAAATTGCATTTTCACATCTTTCCTGAAATCTGCTAATTCAGCCATCGGTTTCTCAGGAAAATTTTCTGTATGCCAGAAGTTTTCGCATTCAGTTTTATAATCAGGGATATCATCATTTTCAAATTCATCATAATCATGATAGTCCTGAACTACTTCCATTTCTTTTTCCGGCAATGGTTCCTCTTCATTCTTTTCCTCATCTAATAGTGGATTTTCTTCAATTTCCTGGTTAATGCGCTGTTCAAGTTCAAGCGAGTTTAAATGGAAAAGATTTAAAAGTTGTATCTGTTGAGGTAATATCTTTAATTGCTGTCTTTGCGATAGGTTTTGGTGTAGCATAACTGTAGGTTTGCCTCTATAGCGCAAGCATAACACCAAACTTTACAAATGGGATAAAAAAATTATTCACATTGCATAAAGCGCTATAATACAAACATTAAAGATGAATTTTTGTACCTCTGGAAAAATGGAAATATCATTTAAAAAGGGTAAAATCCCTGAAGGTTGGGTAATAAATTACCCAATGGCAGTTCTCCGAGGAAAATCAATATGATTATTAGCTGTTTACAACTTCTCCACCGTTTACATGTATTACCTGTCCGGTTATATAAGAAGAATCCTCATGGCATGCTAAGAATACAAAGGCAGGTGCCACTTCATAAGGATAACCAGCTCTTTTCATAGCTGTACTTTCACCAAATGATTCCAACTTTTTATTATCAAATGTAGTTAGGACCAAAGGCGTCCAAATGGGTCCCGGGGCCACGGAATTAACACGGATACCTTTTTCTGCCAGGTTTTTAGAAAGTGATCGTGTAAATGCTACGATAGCTCCTTTAGTGGATGAATAATCTATGAGATGTTCGCTACCACGGTAAGCAACAACCGAAGAAGTATTTATTATGCATCCTTTTTTCTTCATAACTTTTAACACGGCCTGTGATAAATAAAAGAATGAAAATATGTTTACTTCAAATGTGCGGCGAAACTGGGAGGTAGTTATTTTATTGAAATCTTCTTTGGGATTTTGTGTGGCAGCATTATTAACCAGAATATTTATGCCGCCTAATTTCTTAACCGTTTCCTTGATTATTTTTTTGCAAAAAACTTCTTTAGCTATATCACCTTTGTATAGCAGGCATTCCCGATTCATTTGCTGAATTAATTTGCAGGTTTCCTTTGCATCTTTATCATGCTGATGATAAACGATTGCTACATGAGCCCCTTCTTTTGCATAATGCAGTGCAACAGCTCTTCCAATACCGCTATCACCACCAGTAATGATTGCAACCTGGTCTTTTAATTTTTCTGAACCTTTATATTCAGGGTTGATAAAAGTAGATCGCAAATCCTGCTCATTATTTTTTTTTTCGACTTTTGATGATCGGGAGCTTTGTTTTTTAATTGCCATACATGCGGTAACTAAAATATTATACCTTAACAATATCCGTTTCAGGAATGTGTGTGTAATGTATTTGTAGAGGGAGTTCTACATGAAAGCCTGAACTGAATTAACAATCGTAATATGGGAGACTGTTTGAAAATGCGAATGAATAACTTTTATAAACTGAATACAAATATCAATTTTAAAGGGAAAAATCTATGTAACAGATATTTATTTACAATCCTAACAGCAGTTTGGCATAGATATTTATACTTTAAGTGTAGAATATTTTTAAACCAATTTAGTTAATCATAAAAATCTAAAACTATGTTACGTTGGACTATTATATTTTTGGTTGTTGCCATCATAGCAGCCATATTTGGATTTGGTGGCATCGCTGCAGGAGCAGCATCCATTGCTAAAATTTTATTTTACATCTTTATTGTTTTATTCCTGATATCCCTGATTGCAGGTGGATTCAGGAGGGTTGACTAACCGGTTAAGGTTAAGGCCATATATTAAAAAAGTATAGCCCATAGGGCTGTACTTTTTTTATTTCTGGTTATCCCACTTAATTCTATTCGGGATGTATACCCGGATCTTTATTTAAAATTTCATCATCGCTTTTATTAATTATTTCATCTGCTGATTTTGATGCCGATGAATTTTCAGACTCCTCTTTTTTTACATTTTCCTTCATTGCAGGATCTCCTTCTTCAAAAGGTTGGCCACCCGTATTAACCGGTTTATTTTGTTCCTGTTCATTTACAATTTTTTTTTCTTTGGGTTCACCACCGCTGATAGAAGACTCGTGAGAAAATTGCTTTTTCATGATTTAAGATTTATATTTTCACCAAAAAACAAGTGCCACGATTTTCTTTCTTTAGGTTTGTTGCGCTTTAGTCTATATTTTATATATGCGCCAACCAATGATATTTGATAGCTGAAGATGATATTGATGACCAATTTCTTTTTCGAACAGCCTTTGAAAAAAATGGATTTGATTATAAATTAGAATTTGTAAGTAATGGTGTTGAGCTGATTGCCTACCTTACTTTCTGCCAGGGAGGGGGAATAGAAGCTTATCCATCTATGATCATCCTTGATCTGAACATGCCTAAAAAAGATGGAAGGGAGGTAAAAGAAATTAAGGAACATCCTGATTTTAAAATAATTCCTGTCATCATTTTTACCACTACAAAAAATGAAATGGAAGTCAGGAGATGTTTTGAACTGGGTGCTAACAGTTATACTGTTAAGCCCGTAAGTTTCGACGGACTTGTAAAAACCATGCGGGAATAAAAGCATACTGGTTTAATACGGGAGTTTTACCCTGACATTTTCAACAACAGGTGGTCTTGCAATGGGTTTGAATTTGTTCAACAGGAAATTATTTAAAGCTAACACTACGGGCTTAATGGATAGCGTTATAAAATTTGCCAGGAATAATGCTGAAATTTTCCTGATAATACCACCCTTTTTTTTCTTTATTATTTTACCCAATATAAACGCGGTAATAAGCTTTGAAATAGTTACCAGCGCAGGACTATATGGTTTGCGACTGAAAAATTTCCCAAAAACACCATAAGCCATAGAAGCTGGTTTCATGGCACTTTTAATTCCCTCAATATCATATTTGATATTGCCTTTTTGTAAAGCAATCTGGTGCTGCAGGTTTTTCTTTTCCTTCAAAAGATCTTCGTATGTTTTGATAGGTTTATCCATAAATTTTTTTGATGATTGATTTTGCAATCATTGGTAGTATTAAGGGTTTGCGAATTACAATTAAAAGAATGGCAAGAAGAAGATAAATACCTGCCATGATCAAAAAACCGGCAACCTCGTTTTCTATCAAATTGCCAATCCAAATACCGGCGGCAATACCGATAAATAAAAGGAAAAATATAAGCAGGATAAGACTCAATACGCCTACGATGAGAAACGATATCCCATTGCTTGATTTTTCTGCTACCTGTACTTTGGCTAGCTTAACATAATTATCTATCAGACCTCCTGTATTGTCTTTCAGGTCGGCAAATGATTCCTTAAATCCTTGCATAATATTAACTTAAAAAAGGGCAAACCTGAATTAGGTTTGCCCCGGTTAACTATCGCTCTTTTATGGTATTAGCTGCATGAGATGCCTGGTTCCGAAGTTCTCCTGCTTTTCTGTAGGCTTTGTCTTTCAGGTCATTAGCTTCGAATTTAGTAGCAGCAAAAAGATCCCCTAATTGCTTTCCCCAGTCATTGGCAGTATGACTAATTTTTTTCCTGGTATCTCTTCCCTTTTCAGGAGCCATTAATAATCCTACTACAGCACCTGTGGCTACTGCGCCTAAAATCCCCAAAATAATTTTTGTATTCGATGTCATGATTATCGTTTTAATGTGAATAATATATTGTTTAAACATCTTAAAAAATTATGCCCCTTATAAACAGAATTTCATGATTGTATTATAATCTGTTCTTTCTTGAGTAGTAATTTCTACAGTAGGATTGAACTATTACTGTATTTTGGACAATAAGGTGTTTGGCCGGAATTTTTATATATTGGTTTTGAGGAAGAGATACTGTATTTAAAGAATAGGAATACCCGTGATATACTTTTCAATATGATTCCACGTAAAAAAGTGCTTATAATTGATGATGAAGTCGACTTGTGCTTACTGATGAAGACTTATCTAACCCGTAAAAATTACGAAGTGTATTATTATCATACACTTAAGGAAGGTATATCGCAGGTTCCAAGTATAAAACCTGATATTCTCTTTCTCGATAATAATCTGCCCGATGGTTTAGGGTGGGAGCAGGCAGCTTATCTTTTAGAGAAATACCCCCGTATGCAATTGCACCTGATAAGTGCCTATCACCCCAATACTCCCGAATTGCATTCAAATTCTTTTAAAGTTTGGGAAAAACCAATAACGTTAAGAGATCTTGAAATTTTTATGGATGAAAGAAGGCAAATCAACTAAAGGCATAATAGTATTTAAGTAAAAATTTTAGTGTATTTTTTTGCACAGGTGTTTACCTTTGCATCCATAATTTTTAATGAAATGGGTGTCTGGAAACAGATAAGTGAATATTTATACCTGCGCAAAACGGATCCTGACCGGCCAAAATCTCAATGGATAAAATATATGCATGGAATAAACCGGATTAGTATCCTGGTTTTTATTTTTTGCCTTATTATCCTGGCTATTAAACTACTTTTTAAATAGGTTTACGAACAAAGGAAATGATTGATGCCGCGGCTTTTGCGGAGGCATTTTCCTGGACGGCTAGTTTTACTTTCAGTAATGCATAATCCCTTTTTATTGTACTGATCACTTTTTCATCAAACAATATTTTCTTTAATTCAATTTCCAGGTTCCTTGCAGTAAAGTGATGTTGAATTAATTCTTTCACAACTTCTTTATCCATTATTAAATTAACCAGGGAAATGTATTTAACTCTAATTACTCTTTTTGCAATTTCATAACTGACCGTAGATCCCTTGTAACAAACTATCTGCGGAACATTGAACAAAGCAGTTTCCAATGTAGCTGTTCCGGATGTTACCAACGCAGCTTTGGACTTGCTTAACAGGTGGTATGTTTTTCCTGAGATAGAAGAAACATTGGCGTAGGATGTTAATATAGTTGAGTAAAATGATTCTTCAATACCCGGAGCCATTGCTACAATAAACTGGTAGCCAGGAAAATCGGCAGCTACACGAAGCATGACGGGTAATTTTTTTAAGATTTCCTGTTTCCGGCTTCCCGGAAGTAAAGCAACAATGGGTTTATCGGGATTATTTGTTTTAACCTGCTGATCTAAAAAAGATTCAACCACATTTACCAGGGGGTGCCCTATATATTCTACAGGATATTCCCATTTTGCATAAAATTCTTTTTCAAAAGGAAGGATGACTAGCATCTTGTCCACAAATTTTTTAATTTCTTTTACCCGGTTTTCTTTCCATGCCCAAACCTGCGGAGAAATATAGTAAATCACTTTATAGCCAGCTGGTTTTGCCCATTTAGCAATGCGTAAATTGAATCCGGGATAATCTACCAGTATAATCGCATCAGGATTAAATGCGCTAATATCATTCTTACAAAAACTAAGGTTCTTTAATATCGTTCTCAAATTTTTAATTACCTCGATAAAACCCATAAATGCCAGTGAACGGTAATGCTTAATTAATTTTGCCCCTGCTTCCTCCATCAGTTCGCCACCCCAACAACGGATATCTGCTGCAGGATCAAGTTTCAGAATTTCTTTTACCAGGTTACTTCCATGGAGGTCACCAGATGCTTCGCCGGCAATAATGTAATATTTCATCCGTAATAATAAATTCTTTTAGCCAGATGTGATTTACTGAAACAACCCTTTGTGTAGAAATATGATGTTACAAATTTGATCTGCAAAGCAATTTTTTATTGAGTCTCTCCTGTTAATTCAAAATTTTTAATACCAGGATCGCTATTCCATAGATTAGGGTAAAAATAAAAATTCCCTTGGCGGTTTCATCTCGGTGGGTATTGATATAAATTGTAAATAATGCAACATTCGCAAGCAAACTCAAAGAACCGATAGAAGTAATCAGGCGATTGGTATGAATAAAGAGATCCAGGAATTCCAGGAATTCAAAACCTGAAAATTTTACAAAATAAACAATGACCAAACCCAGGACAGGTCCTAATAATCCCAGCATAAGCCCAAGTGGTAAACTGTCTCGTTTAAGGATCATATATTCCAGGTTTTTTCAAGTTTCTCTTTAAGTGTATAGTTTGTAAGATCAAATTGTACTGGTACCACACTGACATAATTATTGGCGAGTGCCCAAACATCAGTGTCTTTCCCTTTGTCAAAATTTACAAATTCACCCGTTAACCAGTAATATTGCCGGTTATGCGGATCAACCCTTTCAATAAAGTCTTCTTCATATTTGGCGTAAGCCTGCCGGCAAATTCTCATGCCTTTGATAAGTTCTGAAGGAATGGCCGGAATATTTACATTAAGAACGGAATGTTTATCCAGTTTTTGCTTCAACATTAATTCAACAATAAGCCGGGCATATTTCCGGGCTCCCTCAAAATCAGCTTCAATACTATAATCAAGTAATGAGAAGCCAGCAGAAGGAATACTTTCAATAGCCGCTTCTACGGCAGCAGACATGGTTCCGGAATAAATTACGTTGATACTATGATTGGCACCATGATTAATTCCACTTAAACAGATATCCGGTTTCCGGTGTAATATTTTATCTACCGCCAATTTCACACAATCTACGGGCGTACCCGTACATTGATACGCTTCTATACCCTCGAAAGTACTTACTTTATGCAGTCGTAATGGACTTCCAATTGTAATAGCATGCCCCATTCCTGACTGGGGTTTATCGGGAGCAACTACCACCACAGTTCCCAGGTCTTTCACGGCTTCTATCAAATTACGAATACCCGGAGCTGTTATTCCATCGTCATTGGTAACAAGTATAACGGGTTTTTCAATTTTTTTTGGAGGTCCTTTCTTTTTTATTGTTTCTGTCCTTTTCGTTTTTGCCATTCCTTTTGTTTAATTAAGGTCATAAAAATCTTTACTTTTTTTCGCATGTCCAAAAAGTAGGGACAAATAGATAAAGAAAGGATTTTTTGATTCTAAATAAATTAGTAATTTGCAGCTAATTAAATTAGTTAAACATGTCTATTGCCAGTAAAAATTTAAAATACCTGCGTAAACTCCGGGGGTTGACACAGGAAGAATTTGCCAACAAACTTGCGATAAAAAGGTCTCTACTTGGAGCTTATGAAGAGGAAAGAGCCGAACCCAGAATCGATGTTCTGGAAATTGTTGCGGACATGTTTAAATTAACCCTGGATGATCTGCTTCGAAAAGACCTGGGTGATAATAAAGGAAATTACCTGGCTAAAAGAAGGGCGCAGAAATTGGCTGGCGGACGACCGGATATTCCTTTTGTACCTGTAAAAGCAGCTGCAGGTTATATGGCTGGCTATGCTGACCCTGAATTTGTAGATGAACTGAACACTTTTACGCTTCCTTTCTTATCTGGCGGTAATTACCGGGCCTTTGAAATTATTGGTGATTCAATGATGCCTACACCCAGCGGTTCAGTAATAGTAGGTGAAAAATTGGAAGATCTTACTGATATCAAATCAAACCAAACCTATATTGTAGTTTCCCGAAACGAAGGCATCGTTTATAAAAGAGTACTTAAAAATAACCGTTCAAAAAGCAAATTAACAATGGTAAGTGATAATCCCACTTATCAGCCTTATTCCATGAATGCAGAGGATGTAATGGAAATATGGCAGGCTCAAATGGTTATTTCCAAGGCCAATACGCAACAAAGATGGGACGTAAATCAATTGGCTGGTTTGGTAAGTAACCTCCAGGATCAGGTGTCTACATTGAAGAAACGGATGAATTGACCCTAAAAGCCTGCTTTCCGGGCCATTATAATTTTCCTTTTACTGGTAAAACTACGTGGGCAATTCATATATTTACACCGCTTGAGAAAATTTTTCTTATGATTTTGAAGCGGTTGTTGATCATACCCTTTGTATTATTTGGCTTATTCCTGTTTGCACAGCCTGCATTGAATGCATCTCGTATAGATCATCCTCCAATTATAGATGGAAAATTAACGGATGAAATCTGGGAATCGGCCCCGGTAGCTACCCAGTTTATCCAGAATTTTCCTGATGTTGGCCAGCCAGCCTCTGTACGTACCGAGGTTAGAGTGGTGTATGATAACTATGCCATTTATGTAGGGGCCTATCTGTATGATGATCCGGCTAATATTCGTAAACAATTAACGGCGCGGGATGATGAACAACAAAGCGATGTTGATTATTTCTCCATTTTTTTTGATACTTATAATGACAAACAAAACGGTTTCCAGTTCCTGGTAACCAGTGTTAACGTGCAAACGGATGCCCGTATTGGACCTAATTTAGGTAGTGGGTTTGGCACTTATGGGGATATAACATGGGATGCTGTATGGGAAAGTAAAGTTGCCATGCATGATGATGGATGGTCAGTTGAAATGCGCATTCCATATATTTCCCTTCGTTTTTCAGATAAAGAAATTCAGGACTGGGGACTCCAGTTACTACGCTTTACCCGAACAAATAATGAAACCTCTTTCTGGAGCCCCGTTAGCCCGGAAATAAATGGTTTTCTGAACCAGTTTGGTCTATATAAATCACTTCAGAATATTGAACCTCCTTTGCGGTTGAGTTTTTCACCTTATGTATCAGGTGGTGTCAGGAGTAATCCTGTGGGTAATGAATACCGGACAGACTGGTTACGAAATGGTGGGATGGATGTGAAATATGGAATAAATGAGAGTTTTACACTCGATGCTACCCTGGTTCCATACTTTGGACAAGTAGTATCGGATAACCTGGTCAATAACCTTACACCTTTCGAAATTCAATTTGAAGACTACCGCCCATTTTTTACCGAGGGAACTGAACTGTTTAACAAGGCTGGATTATTTTATTCACGCAGGGTGGGGGCCATACCTACCGGTTATAGAAGTGTTGAACTATTAAGAGATACAGATCCGGATATTGATGTTATTAAAAATCCTTCCGTTACCCAATTATATAATGCTATAAAATTTTCAGGCAGAACCAAAAAGAAAACAGGGATTGGCATTTTTAATGCCGTAACAGCACCTGCACATGCTATTCTTTACGATCGTTCCACTGGAGAGGAAAGAAAAATTGAAACAGAAACACTATCTAATTATAATATCATAGTTATTGATCAGTCGTTAAAAGGCAGGTCCTATGTTACCCTTACAAATACAAATGTTTTGAGAAGCGGAAGTGAAAGAGATGCCAATGTTACGGCTGTTGATTTTAGTTTCTTTGATAAAAAAAATATTTTTAATCTCAAAGGGGCTACACGTTATAGCCGGATTTTTGGAGCAGATGAATACGATGGCTTTAATACCTATTTGAGAACCTCCAAAGTAAGTGGGAATATACAATACAATGCACAGGCCACACTAATTACACCTGATTATGATCCCCGCGACCTGGGTTTTCTGCAGGCGCCCAACCAACTTATTTATACGGCTAATGCCAGCTATAATCATTTTACACCCACTAAAAATTTTCTGAATTATAATTATAGTTTTTACCTGCGTTATGGAAGATTGTTTGAGCCCAACCAGTTTGCAAGTCTGCAGGCTGAAGTCAAAGCTTTTTATTTTTTTAAAAATTTCTGGGATGTATCATTAACTGCAGGTGCTTTGCCCCTGGAGAGCTGGGATCATTTTGTTTTGAATACACCTGGCAGGTATGTAAAACGCCCCGCTTATTTATATACCCGCTTAAATGGAAGCACGGATAGCCGCAAAAGGTTATTTGTTAATTACGATGCATTAGCCGGTTTTTTCAGAGAGGATAAATTTTATTCAATTTTAGGTCTTGGTGCACGTTATCGATTCAGTAATAAATTCAGTCTTGACCTGAATAATACCAGGGAAAAGGAAACCGATTATATAGTATATGCCGGAAGACAAAACGGGGATCCTATAATTGGGTTTGTTGATTTTACAGATATCACATCTATACTAACGGGGACGTATAACTTTACTTCAAGGATGAATCTTTCCGTACGAGCACGTCATTACTGGAGCCAGGTACTTTATAACCGACTGAACCAGGTTACGCCAAAAGGTGATCCGGGTGCCTCTGTTCCGTTAACACCGGATTATGATGCCAATGTCAATATCTTTAATATTGATGCTTTTTTTACATGGGATTTCCGATTGGGAAGCCGGATTATTGTTGGATATAAGAACTGGCTGGGGAATGATGAACAAATTGATGGTACACGTCACCGGAATTATTTATCAAATGTTGGTCAATTGCTCCATATGAGACATGGTAATGAATTTACCTTCCGGTTTATATATTTTCTGGATTACAACCAGTTCAGGAAAAAATAGCTACAAAATTTTTATTACCTGCTCATCGGCAATAGCAAATACTTTTTCTTTCTTTTTGGGTGAGATCAAAGCAATGCCCGTAAACCTGCTAAAGGCTGGCATTACACAATAATTTTGGGTGAAATAATAACAGGGAAATTGTAATGCCTGCCGGGCTTTACCACTGATGCGAATACCCGGATGAATATGCCCCGAAAATGCATAGGTTTCTGAATCTTCTTTCAACTCCTCACAGTCATGGCAAAACGAAAATGGGCCTTTGCTCCATAATGTTGGATGTACTTCCATATTCATTGCCTCATAACCTTCATCTTTCAAAATGTCATGATTTCCCTTTATTAACCGGATGATAATGTCGGAAAAACTTTCACGCCATTTGGTAAATAAATCCAATTCTTTGTTGGCTTTACTGTGAAAAAGATCACCTACTATAATTATTTGGGATGGTTGAAAATATTGAACCTGTTCAACCAGGCGCTGCAAATCTTCTTTATAAACATGGGCAGGAACGGCGATACCGGCTTTTCTAAAATGACCTGTTTTACCAAAATGCAGATCAGAAAGAATCAATGCTTTTTCTTCTTCCCAATAAATACATCGGCCGGGACTTAGCCAGCAATGCTGATCTTTTATAATGTGTAATAAGGGTGCATTCATTTGGGGGAGTGCAAATGTAGGGATTGTTGGAAGTTTAGCGTTTAGGGTTTAGCGTTTAAATTTAAAGGGTTATCAAGGACGGAATAAATTTTCCAATCTCAGCCCAATTCCCAATATCCAAATTCCTAATTCCAAATTTGAGCTTAGAATTTAGTTTGGAAACCAATCAACTTATCAACCAATCAACTATTCACCCTAATTCCCAATATCCCAATTCCAAATTCCAGTTAACATATCAACCAATCAACTAATCAACCATCCTCCAGTTGTTGCTGCATTTTTTTCACCCGGTCTTCCAGTTTTTCGGATGAAAGGTCTTCCCGCATACTGTCTACTTTAATGGGGAAACAAAATGGGGTTAATCGTTCTGGAAATGTGAGTATGATCCTGGATTGCTGAATGCGTTCAAGCATATTGCGCAGCCTCTCCTCTTCCATCTGTTGTTCCATCACTTCATTATATGCCTGCCTGATCAACACATTGTTTGGTTCGTATTCACTGAAAACTTTAAACAGCAGAGATGCGGATGACTGTAAGTGTCTGGCTTTTTTTTGTTCGCCCGGAAAGCCCTGGAAAATAAGTCCGCCGATAACGGCGATGTCCCTGAATTTTCGTTTAGCCATCTCCGTTGCATTCATGCTTCGCTGTATATCGTTTAGCAGGTTTTCGGGAGAAAATAATTCATACACATTGCTGTCATCAACCGGTATCGGCTGATCGCTCAATAATTCAAATCCATAATCATTCATGGCAAAGGAAAAACTAATGGGTGTTATAAGGCTGATGCGATAAGCTAAAATAGCCGCCATGGCTTCATGTACCAACCTGCCTTCAAAAGGATATACAAACAAATGAAAGCCATCCCTTGTTTCTATTTGTTCAATCAATAATTCATCTTCGCGGGGAACATGCGATAATTTTTTTTGTAACTGGAACAGAGGTTGCAGTATTTTTAATTCTTCGGGTTCATCTTTAGTTTTGGTATCCGCTGCGGGTACGTTAAACATTTCACGTAATTTTTTGCCCAGGTTGGCTGATAATGGCATCCTCCCACCCTGCCAGCTGGGTACCATTGATTTTTTGGCCGTTGATTTTTTTACAATGGCCGTCATATCTTTAATCATGATAAATTCCAGGTTGCGGCCGGCAAGTGTAAAAACATCTCCCGGCATCAGCCGGCTTATAAAATATTCTTCTATTACCCCAATATAACCTCCCGATAAAAATTTTACCCGCAACATGGCATCACTTACAATGGTACCAATATGCATTCGGTGTCTCATAGCAATGCGACGGCTGTTGATCTTAAATAAACCATCAATCACTTCCACTTTTTTATATTCATCATACTGCTGTAAGGCAGTGCCGCCTGAAGTAATAAAATGTAAAAGCTGGTCCCAGTCTTCTTTTTCCAGGTACCGGTAACCGTAAGTTTTTTTTACTTCCTCGTAAATTTGTTCCGGATAAAAACCGTCACCCACCGCCAGTGTATTGAGGTATTGGATCAGAACATCATAACACAGCAATCTTGGTTCCCGACTTTCTACAATATTTTCTTTGATAGCTTGTTTGAGTGCGGCAGCCTCCACCAGTTCCAATGAATGTGTGGGCAGAAAATAAATCCGGCTGATGGCATCGGGTTGATGACCGCTGCGACCGGCACGCTGCAAAAAACGCGCAACCCCTTTTGGTGAACCTACCTGTATAACGGTGTCGACTGGCCGAAAATCAACACCCAGGTCAAGACTTGCCGTACTGACCACTGCTTTTAATTTACCGGTGTGTAAAGTTTCTTCCACCCAGGTGCGCAGTTCCATTTCAATACTGCCGTGGTGAAGGGCCAGTAATCCAGCCAGGTCCGGAGAAACATTCAGCAGGGACTGATACCAGCGTTCGCTCATGCCACGGGTATTGATAAAGATGAGCGTTGTTTTATTTTCATTGATGATAGGTACTACTTTATCGATCAATTTCAATCCCAGGTGACCGGCCCAGGGATATTTTTCAATTTCATCCGGGAAAATGGATTCTACCGAAATGTTTTTATGGATGTTCGCTTTAATAATAGCCGTTTCTTTTGCATCAATATTCAATAAATCTAATGGAGCTAATAAAACTTCTTTCGCTTCTTCTAGGTTTCCAATGGTTGCAGAAATACCCCAGATGGAGAGTTTAGAGTTTAGTCCTTCGGCAGGCTCAGGATGACAAGGTGCGTCCTTCGACAAGCTCAGGATGACAGGGTTTTCATTTTCGGATTCAGCATTTTGACTTTTAACTTTTAACTTTTGACTTTCGGTATCTTTCATTCCAACAAGCCTGCTTATCGCCAACTCCACCTGCACGCCTCTTTTACTGCCAATCAATTCATGCCATTCATCCACGGCGATAAAACGAAGCGTTTTAAAATTAGCAGCATTATTTTTCTGCGCCAGTATCAGGTGAAGACTTTCTGGCGTGATGATGAGCACTTCGGGCATTTGCCTTTTTTGCCTGGCTCTTTCTGCGGTGTCTGTATCCCCATTGCGGATACCTACCTTCCAATTCATACCCAGGTGAAAAAAAACTTCTTCCATGGCACGGCCGATATCTTTTGCCAATGCACGTAACGGAGTGATCCAGATTAATTGCAAACCATTTTTAGATTTGGATTGGTAATCGTTTGGATATTGATTAATGAAATGTATCACTGCTCCTAAAAAAACAGAATAAGTTTTACCTGTTCCGGTAGGTGCATTTACAAGGCCCGATCTATCTTCCATCATCTGCGCCCATGCCTGTTCCTGGAAAGCAAAAGGCTTCTTATCTATGGAGTCCAGCCAGTTTGTAATTACCTGGTAGCCTTTAGTTTTTTTTAATTTTATGGTAGTGATCATTTAGTTGTGCTAAAATAAGGGTTAGGAAGTTTAAAAGTTTAAAGGTTTAATAGTTTAATAGTTTAATGGCCAGCAGAGAGTATTCTAATGATTTTCAAATTGTCAAATTGGCTAATTGCCTCATTGTTCAATTGCCTCATTGAACTTTACCTTATTTTAGCACAGGTTAAAAATCCAACACCAACATGTTATTAGCCGTATTGTCAGGTTTTATTATTGCAACTATTACCCCACTTGCCGGTAAACTGTTTCGCAGTAAATGGTCTGTTGGATTAACGGCAGTACCGCTTGCATTGTTTATATATTTTCTTTCTTTTATTCCTGCGGTATCCAATGGACAGGTTCTTTTATTTAATTATGAGTGGGTGCCTTCCATGGGCATCAATTTTAATTTTTTACTGGATGGATTATCATTGCTTTTTGCCCTGATGATTACCGGAATCGGGGCACTGGTTTATTTATATACATCATCTTACATGAAGGATGATCCTGGGCTTGACAAATTTTACGGGTACCTGAGTCTTTTTATGAGCGCCATGTTGGGAATGGTGATGTCAGACAACTTGTTTACTCTTTTTATTTTCTGGGAACTCACCAGCATCAGTTCATTTTTCCTCATTGGCTTTGATAATGAAAATAAAGAATCCAGGAAGGCCGCACTGATTTCCATGGCACTTACAGGCCTGGGAGGATTTTTTCTGCTGGCAGGTTTTGCAATAGTGGCAAATATCACCGGTACATATACAATTTCCGAAATGATGGGATCCGGGGACATTTTTAAGGATCATCCATTATATATTGTGATCATCATTTGTTTTTTCCTTGCGGCCTTCACCAAATCGGCACAGTTTCCATTTCATTTCTGGTTACCAGGAGCCATGAAAGCGCCTACCCCGGTTTCAACCTATTTGCATTCTGCTACGATGGTAAAGGCAGGCATTTATTTACTTGCCCGTTTTACACCTTTGTTAGGCGATCATATATATTGGAATAATACATTGATGATCGTAGGCGGGATAACCATGGTATACGCTGCTTTTCATTCCATATTAAAAAAAGACCTGAAGGAGATCCTGGCATATTCTACCATTTCAGCATTGGGTATGTTGGTTTTTTTATTAGGCCTTGGTCATGCGGAAGCTTTTATAGCCATGGCTGTGTTCATCGTTGTTCATGCACTTTATAAGGCCACATTGTTTTTAATTACAGGCATCCTTGATCACGAAACCGGAACCAGGGATATCAATCGTTTATCAGGTTTACGAAAAGTAATGATGCCATTGGCCATTGCAGGTTTCCTGGCGGTTCTCTCAAATTCAGGAATACCTCCCAGCTTTGGATTTGTAGGTAAAGACCTGATTTATTCAGCAACACTGCATTCTGAAACCCTGGCCATATTCATTACAGTTGCAGCTGTGGTTACTAATATTTTTTTACTGTATTCCAGTTTCCTGGCAGGCATAAAACCATTTGCTGGTAAACTTCCTTCAGAATATAAGGATGTTCATATGCCTGATTGGCGCATGTGGGTGCCACCACTTATTTGTGGAATAGCAGGAATTGTTTTTGGTATTTTCCCTATGCTTGCGGAAGGTTCCATTATACGTCCGGCAGTGAGTGCCATAGCGCCTGAAGTACCGGAATTTCATTTGCAATTATGGCATGGCTTCAATACGGTTCTTGGTTTAAGTGCTATTACCATTATAGTAGGCATCCTGCTGTATGTTATTTTTAAACCAAATGACAGGCACAATGCATGGATGAACAAATTTGAAAGTTTTTCACCCAAAAGCATCGCTGCAGGTGTAAATAAACTATTTATGAAATTCGCAGTGACCTGGACAAATCTGTTGCAAAATGGATATCTCCGGATTTATGTATTAACCGTAATCTCTTTTCTAACCATCCTGCTGGCATATAAGGCATTTACAGTTTCCAGCCTGGATATTAACCTGACAAAAATTTCCGCATTAACATCAGCTGAGGTGGCCGTAATGGTCATACTTATCGTTTCAGTTTTGTATGCTGTTTATTCTCCATCGAGGCTGGCCGCTATCGCTGCTATGGGAGTGATTGGTTATTGTATATGCCTGGTCTTTATATTTTACAGCGCCCCGGACCTCGCAATGACACAGTTTACCATCGATACTTTAACGGTGATCCTTTTTTTATTGGTCATGTACAGGTTGCCCAAATATGTTTTATATACCAACAAACTGATCAGGATCCGGGATGCTATTATATCATTAATTTTCGGAACACTGATTACACTTTTGGCATTAGAGGTGCATCATGAACCTACTAATAAGGAAACAACCCGTTTTTACGCAGAGAATTCTTATGCCCTGGCAAAAGGAAAAAATATTGTGAACGTGATACTGGTCGATTTCAGGGGAATGGATACTATGATAGAAATAATTGTATTGTCAATTTCCGCATTAGGCGTTTTTGCATTACTCAAACTTCAATTAAATGAATTTGACCGGGAGATTTAATGCTCCCATTAAAGAAATGATAAAACAGATTAAAATATGAAACAATTAATTTTCAGAACTGCTACCGGTTTCCTGTTGCCATTATTATTATTGTTTTCGGTTTTTATTTTATTGCGTGGTCACTACCTGCCTGGAGGCGGATTTGTTGGTGGGCTGATTGCCGCCATCGCTTTTGTGCTCCATGCCTTTGCATTTACATTAAAGGAAACCAGGAAACTAATCAAAATAAATTACCGGTTACTCATCCCCATTGGATTGGCGCTTGCTTTTTTCAGTGCCATCCTGCCAATGTTCAAGGGCTTACCGATACTTACTGGTTTATGGGTATATGAACCGCTCCCTGTAGTTGACATGGTAGGGAGTTCTTTACTTTTTGATACGGGGGTTTACCTGGTTGTTGTGGGGGTCACATTAACCATCATTTTTACCATTTCTGAATCAGCCTGATATGGAAATCATCTTATCTGTTATTATCGGTTTATTGTATAGCGCAGGCATTTACCTAATGCTGCGCCGGAGCCTGATTAAATTGGTGATCGGTCTGGTTTTATTGGGCAATGGTGTTAACCTGTTGATTTTTTTAATGGGTGGATTAGTTAAAGGGAGACCCCCGATCATCTCCGCTACTGCTGAAAACATCGGGTTGATTTATGCTGACCCTGTTCCACAGGCGCTGATCCTGACGGCTATCGTGATCAGTTTTGGATTGCAATCATTTGCTATCGTTTTAATTAAAAGAGCGTATATAGTGGTAGGTACTGACGACCTGGATAAAATGCATTCAACGGAGGAAGAAGATGATTGAAAACCTGATAATCATACCCGTTTTATTTCAACTGTTACTGGCTATTACGCTATTGTTTTTTTTTAGGAAAATTAAAACACAGAAAGTAATCAGCATCAGCGGCAGTATAGTGGCAGTAGTCATTGCCGCTTTTTTATTTCATCAGGTATATGACGAAGGCATTCTCACTATGCAAGCGGGTAACTGGCAACCACCTTTTGGTATCACCTTTGTTGCAGACGCTTTCAGCACAACCATGGTTTTACTGGCATCGATTTCTTCATTAGCCGTTACCGCTTTTTCTTCGGTAACTATAAAAAAAGCCAGACTGCGGTTTGGATATTTCCCCAGCCTGCATTTTTTGATCATGGGATTGAACGGGGCTTTTTTAACCGGGGATATTTTCAATTTATATGTCTGGTTCGAAGTGATCATCATTTCATCTTTTGTTTTCATTACCCTGGGTGGTAAAAAAGTTCAACTGGAAGGTGCCGTAAAATATTTTACCCTTAACTTCCTGGCTTCCATTCTTTTTTTAACCGCCATTGCAGTTTTATATGGGTTAACAGGAAGCCTGAATATGGCCGACCTGGCCGGCAAAATAAAACAGATCAATAACCAGGGCCTGGTGCAGGTTACAGCGATTTTATTTTTAGTGGGTTTCGGTATCAAATCTGCCATCTTTCCCTTGTATTTCTGGTTACCCGATTCCTACCATACACCGCAGGCTGCTATATCAGCCGTTTTTGCAGGCCTTTTAACCAAGGTGGGCATTTACGCATTGTTGAGAACTTTTAGTTTAATATTTGTACCGGATGATTTTATAAAAACACTGATCGTTATCATTGCCGGTCTTACGCTGATTAGTGGGGCATTGGGTGCCATGGTTCAAACCAATATGCGGAAAATGTTTTCCTATCTCATTGTTTGCCATATAGGTTATATAATCGGCGGACTTGGAATGTTTACTACGGCCGCATTGGCAGGGGCGATATTTTACCTGATTCATGATATCATTGTAAAAACGAATCTTTTTTTAGTCGGTGGAATAGTTTTTAAAATAACCGGCGAGACCCATATGAAAAAAATGGGTGGCATATATTCAGCATACCCGGGTCTTTCGTTATTAATGGCTATTCCCTTATTTTCCCTGGTAGGAGTGCCGCCTCTTTCCGGGTTTTGGCCAAAAATTGACCTGATGCAGGAAGCTTTTTTCTCCGGCAATTACTTTTTATCGGGATGTATTATTTTCGGCAGTTTCATTACTTTATTGGTGATCATCAGGTTTTGGTCCGAAGCTTTCTGGAAAAAGAATGAACAGAAGGAGCTTAAGCCTCATGTAAAATATTATGGAACTATGCCAGCCAGCCAGAAATTATTCCTGGTGGGTCCGATTCTGTTACTAAGTTTGGTTTCATTATATATTGGACTGGGAGCGGAAAATATCATCCGGCTTTCTGACCAGATAGCCGCTGAGTTGATGGATACATCTGTTTATATAGAAGCCGTGTTGGGAACCAGTCATACAATTGATACGCCATGATGCAGAAAAGATTTTTGATGAATGTTTTGCTTACGGTAATCTGGGTTGCCCTCACTGGTTCTTTTGATTACCTGAATTTTATTTTTGGGTTCCTGGTCAGTTTTTTTGTAATGTGGATCATCAGCCGGAATACGGATGACCGTAAATATTTTACCATTGCTTTTAAAGTGCTGGGATTTTTCTTTTTCTTTTTGTATGAATTTTTTAAGGCAACGATAGAGGTGGCATATGAAGTAATGACAAAAAGATTCCAAATGAAGCCCGGTATCATTAAGATGCCGCTCGATGCCAAAACCGACCTGGAGATTACCCTCTTATCAAACCTGATTTCATTAACACCCGGCACCCTGGTGCTTGATGTTTCGGAAGACAGAACAGTTATATATATTCATGGTATGTACGTGGAAGATAAAGTGAAATTTATAAATTCCATAAAAGAAGGATTGGAAAAACCATTATTAAGCATTATGCGTTAAGTATGAATCTTGAAAATTATTTATTGTATTTTATCTTACCCGTATTAACGCTTTCCACGATACTGGTATTCATCCGTTTTTTAAAAGGGCCAAGCATTGCTGACAGGGTAATATCCTTCGACCTGCTGGTGATTATAGGCCTGGGAACCATTGCGGTGGTCAGCATTCTGGCGGATCAGCCAACCTTTTTGGATATAGCCATGATAGTTGCTCTTATCGGGTTTTTATCCACAGTCGCCTTTTCTTATTACCTGGAAAAAAGACAAAGAAATGATTGACATTATAATTATGATTTTTTGTACGTTGGGCGCCCTGGCCGTTTTATTGGCAGCTATCGGCGTATTGCGAATGCCTGATGTGTACCTGCGGCTGTCTGTTACCACCAAAGCAGCTACATTGGGTATCGGATTGATATTAGTTGGTGCCGCTTTTCATTTCAGTGAAGTAGGGGTGACATCCCGCATCATTGCCATCATTTTTTTTATAACTGTAACCGCTCCGGTAAGCGCTTACCTGATTGTCAGGGCTTCTTATTTCATTAAAGCGAAATTATGGGAGCATTCTATTGTTGATGAATTAAATGGCATGTACGATAAAAAAACGCATAGTTTAAGCAGTACCGATCTTCCCGATGAAGTTGCTTCTCACAGAACGGATGATGAAGAAGAGATTGAGGAGATTAAATAAGTAGATGCATTTGAAAACCAAATCAACCAAATAAAAAATATAGAATATCTTTTATTGAGCCAATATACCAATCAACCGGTAAAACAATTCTGTTAGTTTTTTATCAGCCTTCCCTGCTACTTCATAATTTCTGCAATATTAACGGACTAACTACTACAGGTGTTTTACCTACTTGCCTTAAAATCAATGAACCCTTTATGAAATTCAACTGCAGATAAAGGAAAATGGGAAATGTCTTTATAAGAAATTGTATGTTTGATGTTAATCTTTTCTATAAAATTGTTAAGGCCCGTGCCAGGTACAATCCCAACTTTTGCATTTTGTCCCCCTTCATTTTTCAGGTATTGTACGGCATCAGCGATATAGGATTTTTGCATCGTTTTAAATAAGGATTAAAACTTAGTGTATTTCATTTACGTATATTTCCGCAAACTAGGTTTGATGGACAGGTACAGGTCAATCATTTTATTATTGGTCGCATTTTGTATTATGCAAAAAGATGTACGAGCAAAAATTTATTATCAAAAGATTCGTTGAAAAAAAATACATCGCCAATCAAAGTAAAAACATGATAGTTGAAAAGGAATTTGTACAAACATTTATCCACGGGGTTCAGGCTTTTGAAATGTTTGTAAAAAGAAAATGACAAAATTAATTTATGAAAACTGCCTTAATCATTTTTGTTCGTCATCCCGAGCGGGGTAAAGTTAAATCTTTAGCGGGTTTGGAGGCACTCAGTCGCTTGGGTGGCTAACTTCATTAACATTAATTACAGCAACGCTGACCAAGACTTGCTGCATCAATTGGAATGGATGCAGCCCTGCAGATTTATCAAAAATTACTTTCCCACACCTTCTTTATTACTGATTCGCTTTTGAGCCATAAATTTATTTTTTATACAGGCGGGGTTAGTGAAAATGATATGTGGAGTAGGGATGGGTTTTATAAATTTAAACAGCCCGAAGGAGATCTGGGACAACGTATGCAACAAGCTTTTGAAAATGTGTTTTCGATAGGTTACGAAAAGGTTGTAATCATAGGCAGCGATTGCTACGAATTAACTTCTGTAATCATCAATACGGCATTTGATGTATTAGATCAACATGATCTGGTTATAGGGCCCGCTCATGATGAGGGCTATTATTTGTTAGGCATGAAAAAATTGCATCCGCTGCTTTTCAAAATAAGACCTGGAGTACCAGTTATCTTTTTCAGGAAACGGTGCGGACAATTGAAGCATTGCAATTGAGCTATGGTTTGCTACCCTTATTAAATGATATAGATAATGTAAAAGATGTACCCGCCAGTTGGTTAAATGAATGAATACAGGTAATACATTATACTTTGCTCAGGTCTAATAATAGCACTTTTAATTCAAAAAGAATTTTCCCTGTAATTAAGCATTTTTTTATAGGTGGCAAGCATTTCTTCCTGGCTTGATCCTGTAATATACATTTTTACCACTTTCGCATTGGCAAGTTGTACCTGAAGCCAGCCATTGGTTTCATATTTTCTGGCAGATATTAATACAGCTTTAGAAAAAATTTTGTATCTGCCGTGCTGTCTTGCCCGCTTACAAAATTCAAATTCTTCCATGATCTTCATATTTTCATTAAATCCATCACAGGCTTCAAATAGCGGTCGTTTAATAAAAAGCGTTTGATCGCCCCCCATACACATAAAAAAATCAAAGCGGGTAAACCAGGCATTGATTTTTAAGATCGTCTTATCTACATCGAACCTGGTGCGGTACCTGCCAATATCATAACCTTCCTGTAAAGCCTGTTCTATATCTATAATAAAGGATTGAGGGGGATAACAATCAGCATGAATAAAATATAATACATCTCCCTTACCCAGCGAAGCACCGTAATTCATTTGAGCACCTCTTCCTTTTCGGGCAGTAAGAACTACAATGGCCCCTTCCGCAGCAGCTACCTCTCTGGTATTGTCTGTGCTGCCACCATCGGCAACGATGATATCAGCAAGTGAATTGTTGCTGTTTTTTAATAAAAAGCGAACCAGCTTACCTATATTTTCTGCTTCGTTATAGGTAGGGATAATGATGCTGATGTTCATGGTACAAATTAATTAATTTAGTCTTTCATAATGGAATTTTGATGCGTATGTTTTTTATTTCAAGAACGGAGCTGCTTCCCAAAGTTTTGCGTCGTATCAACAATTTGATCCTTGCATGCAATGCGGCCATTTGAAAAAATTTGGGATTAGATCATCTGTATTTATTGTTGCCCGGGTTCTTCCTGGACAGGGCCGGGTATTTGATTTTTTCTGATCGGGATTTTTCAATAACATTTTCTTAATCGAAAAATTTTTCGAACATAATAATTCAAGGTTTGTTAAAGGGTTGAAGCTCTAAACCATTATATAAAAAAGACTTTTTAAAAAATTAAATAAGGAGTTTTTAAATTTTTACTTTTAAATTTTAACTTAAAACCCCCCATACATTCGGTATCGATGCAGGATGCTTCTACGGAGCAATGGTAAAAAATTTCAAACCTGTAAATAATGTGATTTCCTTACGGAGTATACATTC
>JACCYQ010000192.1 GCA_013696395.1 Chitinophagaceae bacterium | reverse complement strand
GGCCTTTTTTGTCTATTTTTTAACCTCCAGAACATCAGCGTGCTGTTAACAAGATGTATAAACATTTTTTGTCTACACTTAAATAAAAATAAAAAACCGCCTCAATTAAATATGAGACGGCCTCTTTATTATTATTTTAAATTAGCTTATTGATCCCACCAGAGTTTTTGATCAAGTCCACTAACGGCAGGTACATTGGCTCCATTGCGTTCCTGTTCTGTAGAAGGATAATCCACTCTACGGATAAAAGTAGAAAGCAATGCATTAGCAGGCAAAGTAAAATCTTCGTACTGATAATCATATCTGCGAGCATCCGTCCACACTTCGGGCTGCAGGAACAATGCGATATATTTTTCCTTAAAAATATGATCCAGGGTAAATCCTGCAACACCAGGTGCAACTACAGGATTTGCGAGGTATGCAATTTTTTCTGCTGGTGCCACACCAATTTTATCCATGTTTGCCTCTATACCTTCCAGGTAAGCGGCATAAGAACCTGGCTTATCATTTACAAATTTTGCTTCTGCTTCAATAAATTTCATTTCAGCATACGTAATCAATAATAAAGGTGCTCCGGCCATACTGTAAAAACCATCCAGTGAAAGATAACTTTCCTCTTTACTAGTCCCTGTCCCTACTCTTCCTACACCATTTGGAGTTCCACGATAATCACCAAATTGCGTTAATGTCGCAATGTGCATCAATCTTGGATCAACGACACCATAAGTAGTACCATCCAATGCATCTACAAATTGCTCGCTTAACCAGGCATCCAATAGCAATTGAGTATTATTAAATGCCGCCTGGTTCCATGGACTTCTTGCTACAAAACTGGTTATCTGCGCATCATCAGCATTAGAAGTATAAGCACTGCTTAATTCGGCAATGATGGTACCCGGGTTATATGCAGCTGTTTTACTCAGCCTGTTTAATAATCTTGCCTTAAGTGCATGGGCCGTTTTGATCCAATTTGGAATACTGCCTCCATGTATAAAATCACTGGCAGGATTTAGCGTGGTAGCAGGATCAGCTTTATTAAATTCCACAATTGCGTCATCAATTAATGCTAATGATGCGTTGAAGATTTCTTCGCCTGTATCGTATGTAGGATTAAAATTTTTTGCATCCCAAGCCTCGGAATAAGGAGCATCGCCAAAAAAATCGATCAGCATGCTCATGTTAAATGCTTCCAGGACTTTTGCTACGCCTATATGCTGGTAAGAATTATTGGATGCAGCAATATCACGCATAACCCTGATGTCGCGAATGGTATTATAAACATTATACCATAAACTACTTCTGTCTACATTATCATAAATGTCAGAACCACTTGAAGCATTCGGAGATGCGAGTTGTTGAGTATAGTAGGCTGTTATATTTGCCGCCCTGAATACATTTAAACCGGATTGATAGGTTGCTGTTGCCAGCAATCCATTGATTGGCGGGTTTTCAGTCTGGTTAGGATTTACCTCGTTTATATCAAGGTAATCCTTTTTACAACCAGCAAAAATGCCTGCTGCCATCAATATAAAAATGAATTGTTTTATTCTCATAAAGATTTTTTTAGAATTGAAGATTAAGGGTTGCTAAAAAACTCCTGGTACCGGGATAAGTGAAACCCGAGAATCCTTCAGAAGCATTACTTCCTGAACTGAATGAACTTGCTTCAGGATCGAAGCCTGTAAAATCAGTAGAAAGCCAAAGGTTATTTCCCGTTAAAGAAATAGATGCTCCTTTTATAACACTGATACGGTTTAATAAACTTGAAGGAAGACTGTAACTCAAAGAAAGTGAACGCAACCTTATCCATGATGCATCTTCAATGAAATTTTCTGTAATTCCACGATAAACATTACGATAATAACCATTACCATAATTGACACCATCAGGACCAACACCTTGCCCCAGGTAAACGGGTTTTGTATTGGGTGTACCATCTGCTAAAACACCATCAAAAACAATAGTCTCCGTTCTGTTTTCAGTAAACTTCGCAGTGCCAAATGCAGCCATGAAATTAGCAAACTGGTTGTATTTCATTTGTCCTTCTCTTATATCCATTAAAAGGCTTAATGCAAAACCTTTATATCGTAAGGTTTGCAATGTGCTTAATATAAAATCTGGTTGAGTGCTACCCAGGTATTTTTGTTTGGTTTCTACAATAGGGAATCCATTAGCTCCTATCAATAATGGTTGGTCATAATCGATCCTGACAGGATCTTCGGGCTTACTTCCATAATACCGCTTGTAAGTTCTGCCAAACAATGCACCATATTCATACCCCGGAATCAATTTCATACTTGCAGAAGAACCAATATAACCAAATTGGGAAGCAGTTAATATCTCGGATAACCCTTCATTCAATTTAATTACTTCACTTTTATTGGATGAGAAATTAATATTGAAATCCCAGGTAAAATCAGTAGTGCGTACAGGGATGGCCGTTAGTGTTACTTCTATGCCCTTGTTTTCAATTTCACCAGCATTGATATATGCTTCATCGAAACCAGTGGTATTTGAGATTTTTACAGGCAATAAAAGGTCTTTACTATTAGACTGGTAGCCTGTTACTTCTAAGCCTAACCTGCTTTTCAGAAAGCGCAATTCGAAACCTGCTTCAGAAGTATTGGTAAACTCTGGTCTTAACAATGGATTACCCAACCTGTCCACATTGGTCCATGGCAATACATTGCCAATGGGCGTTGTGGAAACAAAACCCGTTGTGGTTCCATAAGGGTTTCCATCTTTACCCACTTTTGCATATGATGCTTTTAGTTTACCATAATCTAACCATGAAGGCATGGTAAACATATCACTGAAAATATAACTTAGACTAATTGATGGATAAAAATAACTCCTGTTATCTTCAGATAACGTAGAAGTAAAATCATTTCTTCCGGTTACATTCAGGAACAAATAGTTCCTGAAACCTAATGTCAGGTCGCCAAAGAAACCATAGTTTCTGTAATCTTCAATCAGGCTGGATGAAAGAATGCGTTTAGTATTTTGTAATAAGAAAAGATCCGGCACCACTAATGTATCGCCTGTAGTACTGGTCCTTCTTAATTTAGCATCTCTTAAATCATGTCCTAATTTCAGGTCTACGGAAAAATCATCACTGAATGAATGAGTAAGATTTGCGATGAAAGTTGAAGTAAGAACGCGGTTTCTTAAATTATGTTCCTGTACAAATCCAAAACCATTATCTCCATTGATCAATTCATCCACCACACCTTTAGGGCCTGGTGCTGTTCTGGTTCTGGCATCGGTATAAAAATCATTACCAAAACGATACACAAAATTCAACCAACTAGTTGGAGCATAACTAACATTTGCACTGGCGATGATACGGTTTACGTTATCCTGAAATCGATTCGTTGCCAAAGTATAAACCGGGTTGTCATTATCAGGACCATAATTTTTTTGTGTGCCATCTGGCTTAATATAATCCATTACGTCCCAGCGGGGAGACCAATAAATCAGCTGTTCCCCATAACGATCCGCGTTTACTCTTGATCCGCCTGAATTGATAAAATTCAAAGAAGCACCCGCACGTATTTTTTTACTGACGTTTATATTTCCATTTAACCTGGCATTATAACTTGTATAATCACTGAAAGGTATAACACCCGTTTGGTCAGAATAAGAAAATGAAGCTGCCATTTGAGCGATATCTGTTCCCCCGGTTAAAGAAATACTATGACGCATCTGGTCCCCGGTTTGATATCCCTGCTCAAAATTATTGAAGATCTGGTCGGGGTGTGTGGGATCCATTGCATTACCTTCTGCAACTGTTGGTCCCCAGGATGGCCAAAAACTTGTATTATTATAAACACCTAAATAACCCTGTGTAAATTTAGATTGAACATCGGGTGTTTTATTAACATTTTCAAAACCGAATGTCCCGGTGTAGTTCACTTGTATCTGCCCTGCCTTGGCTGATTTGGTTGTAATAAGAATTACACCATTGGCTGCCCTGATGCCGTATAATGCAGTTGCTGCTCCACCTTTTAAAACAGAGATACTTTCTACATCATCAGGATTAATGTCTGCGGCACGGTTGGTCATACCCCTTGAATCTCCACCTCCGGTAGTAAAGGTGCTGTTGTCAACTTCAACCCCATCAACTATAAATAATGGTTGGTTATTTCTTCCGGCATCCAATGAATTGATTCCACGGATTAAGATCCTGGCACCCTGCCCCGGCGCTCCACCCGTACTGGAAATCGTTACTCCAGAAACTTTTCCCTGCAGTGCATTTACCACATTGCTCTGTCGGTTAATGTTCAGATCATCGCCGCTTACATTCTGGATGGAATAACCCAGTTCTCTTTTTTCTTTTCGAATCCCCATAGCCGTTACTACCACTTCGGATAAATTACCAGTTGCAGACAATGAAACTTCATAATTATTACTGGTTCCCAAAAACAATTCCTGTGGTTCCATTCCCACATACGAAAATACAAGCGTTGCATTTGGTTTTGATACATTAATGCTGAATGCACCATTGGCATCTGTTACAGTACCCGTGCTGGTTCCTTTCTCTAAAACAGAAACGGATGCCAGGGGAATTCCATTTGCATCCCTGACCGTTCCGGTTATTTGCCTACCTTGTCCAAAAACGATCATGGGCACAGTTAGTAAAATCAACATCCATGAATACATACATTTTTTCATAAGCGTGAAAATTTAAAAATTTGATAATAAATGGTAGGCAATAAAAAATTGCAAATAGCTGCAATAAATTCTTAATAAATCTACATATTAAGAGAAAAAAAACTTCTAAAACGTAAAACCGCAGGCCAAATTATGACTTACGACTTTATGAAAATAAGGGAAAAGGACTATTGCAACATATAAATGAATAAAATGTGGATAAATGCATCAACCCGCAAAAACCTGCAAAATTATTGTGATATTAAAAAATGAAGTTCTCAACCTCCTTGCATTAAATTTGTTATGTTTTCAACAAAGCAGATTTTCTGTCATCATTAAGCAAAGGATAATCTCATTTTTCATTTTTTAAATTCTATTGTTATGGCATTTACATTACCATCTTTACCATATGCACAGGATGCATTGGAACCACACATTGATAAACAAACCATGGAAATACACCATGGTAAACATCACCAGGCATATGTTGACAACCTGAATAAAGCGATCGCTGGCACAGACAATGAAAATAAAAGCCTGGATGAATTAATTGCTCATGCAGGAAACATTTCACCAGCCGTTCGTAATAATGGTGGGGGTCACTGGAACCATACTTTTTTCTGGGAGATCTTAGGTTCAAATGGACAAGGAAAACCTTCAGGTTCCCTGGCTAGTGCCATTGATGAAGCCTTTGGTTCTTTTGATGCGTTCAAAGAAAAATTCAATAATGCAGGTGCAACCCGTTTTGGATCTGGATGGGCCTGGCTTATTATGAAAGATGGTAAACTGGAAGTATCCAGCACGCCAAACCAGGATAACCCGCTGATGGATGTTGCAGAAGTAAAAGGAACGCCTGTTTTAGGTGTGGATGTTTGGGAGCACGCTTATTATCTTAAATACCAGAACAAACGACCTGAATATTTAAAGGCATTCTGGAATGTTGTTAATTGGGATAAAGTGGCGGAACGTTATGAAGCAGCTAAATAGTTGATAGGAATTGGGAATTAGAGATTTGGAATTGGGGTGAAGATTGATTCCGGATTAGAAATTTGAAATGGCTGCCTCAAATGGGGCAGTCATTCTTTTTGAATAAATGCGAGTTGTTAAATCCATTATCAAACCAGCCCTGCCTACCGGACAGGCAGGCTGCCGGCTGGCGAATTGTCGAATTGTCAAATTGCCAAATTGAACTAAGGTACCGGGTCGTAACCATGTCCGCCCCAGGGATGGCAACGACCAATTCGTTTAATGGTTAACAAAAACCCCTTAAACAGTCCAAATTTTTTAAATGCTTCTAATGAATATTGAGAACAGGAAGGTGTAAACCGACATTTTGGTCCAAACCAGGGTGAAATTACAATTTGGTAGAACCTGATTAACCAGATAAAAGGAAGGGATAATATTTTGAGAAGATTGTTCAAGTATAATGTTTAGTTGTTTAGAAGTTTTGTTCCTTCGATTTCTTCTTTAAGCTTTAACACTAATTCATCTATGGCAGTTTTAATGGTTACAAATTTTGGTAATCCAGGCGCGGTATAAATTACAAAAATGACCAGCCGGGCATTTTTTTGTTTCAAGCGTTCTACAAGCAAATGCTTTTCCAGTCGGAATGCTTCTTTCATTAATCTTTTAACCCGGTTACGATCCACTGCTTTTTTAAAATTTCGAACTGGCGCACTACAACCGAACTTTATACAGCCATACACCGTTTCATCATCTATAATATATGAAACTCTTAAAGGATATTTATTCCAACGAGTCCCGGTTTTGAAAACCCGCTCCATCAATTTGCGACCCTTTAACCTTTCGGATGCCCGTAAAGTGAATTTTTTTGCCATGTGGTGTAAAACAAAAATAGCCCCAAAAGGGGCTAATAAATATATTTTAAATCCAATTCAGGTCTTCTTTATTTTAACTTCCTTTCATCTGAAACGGACAGTTTTATACGACCCTTAGCACGACGACTGGCTAAAACTTTCCGACCATTGGCAGTTTGCATGCGTTTACGAAAACCATGTACAGATTTACGACGACGATTATGCGGTTGAAATGTGCGTTTCATAATTTTAAATTTTCTACCCGTTTAAAAATCAGCCACTTACGAAGCTGGTATCCTTTTATTCGACATGCAAAACAGATCACCATATCCGCTTAGTTGTGAAAGGGACGGCAAAGGTAAGGGTTGAAGATTGAATTTCAGCCATGAAAATGTGGATTTTAAGAAATTTTATTACGCTGTGCTTGGTTTAAGACCCTCTATTCATCAAGGTCTACATGAACTGAAGCAATCTCCTTTCCATAAAAAACAAGGGCATGAGAATCAAAATCTTTCGCTGAATCGGTAGTATAGAAATCCCTTTGGCCATTCTTTGAAAGCGCTTTCTCCATTTCCGGATGGCGAAGTAAATAATTCTTCGTGCCATCCGCTACAATTTCACCCTGGGATATCAATTGTATTGATTCAGGAAGAAAATTTTTCAATTTATTTTTTAATAATGGGTAATGCGTACATGCCAGCAATACCGTATCAATCTCGCTTGAATATTTCAACAGGTTAGCGATATTTTTTTTAATAAAATAATCTGCACCCTCTCCATCATATTCATTATTTTCTACCAGCGGTACCCACATAGGACAGGCTTCCTGGTAAACTTTTATTTCCGGAAAATGATGTGCTATTTCTATGGGGTATGATTGGGAGATAACCGTTCCATTGGTAGCTAATATACCCACTGATTTGGTTTTACTAAAATTACCAATCAATTCTGTTGTAGGCCTGATGACACCCAACACCCTTTTATCTGGATATTTTGAAGGCAAATCCCTTTGCTGAATACTCCGTAAAGCTTTTGCAGATGCTGTATTACAAGCAAGTATAACTAATGGACAACCCTGCTTAAAAAACCATTCAACACACTGCCAGGTATACCGGTAAACCGTTTCAAAAGAGCGGGGACCATACGGTGCTCTTGCATTATCACCTAAATATAGATAATCGTAATCAGGCAACTTTTGTACTATTTCTTTTAACACTGTTAAACCGCCATAACCGGAATCAAAAACACCAATGGGACGCTTTACATTCATTCAGCAAAAATAACTTTACCAGTTGAGTATTAGGTGATATGCAAAAAAATACCCCCGTTAATAGCGGAGGTATCATTAATTTTTTAATTAGCTTAATTGATGCCAGGTTTAAGTGCAGGAGGTACCGTTACATTTAGCTTTCTAGCTACCAAAGGTAAAAGATCATCACCCGCCGGAGCCACTAATAAAGCCTCTTTATTATAAACATGAACATAATTATTTTCTTTGGCCACAGTCTGGATGGCCGTCACAACTCTTTGATATATTGGTGCCAGCAGCTGGTTTTGCTTGGCTTCAGTTGCTTGCTGAACAAGTGTCTGCCAGTTCTGTAATTCATACAGATCCTGTTGCATTTCTTCTTTCATTTTGGAACGAACAGAAGCTGGTGTTTTCAAGGAATCTTTGCCATTTACCAGGCTGTCTTTACGCTGAAATTCCATTAAAGTGTAATTAAAACGAGGTTGAAGAGAATCAGTCTGGTATTTCTGTAACAGACTATCCAGTTTAGCTGTTTCTGGCATTATGGCAACCATATTATCTAAACTGATGTAACCAACTTTGCTTTGAGCCATAGCAGTATTACCTGCAATAATTAAGGCAAATGCAATGACTAATAATTTGAAATTTTTCATTTTGCGAATGTTTGTAATTTTTGTTTTTGTATGATACAATTAAGTGGTTTATGGTTGCTTCGGGATATCAAAATTTAGTTTCTAACCCCTAATTCTCTGAGCACATCTTCGCTCTTATCCAGTTTTGGGTCGGCAAATATAACAGTAATTCCTTCACTTTTATCCAGTATAAATTCATAACCCCGTTGTACAGCCAGTTTTTGAACTGCATTAAAAACCTTATCCTGTACAGGTTTAATGAGTTGTTGTCTTCTTTTAAACAAGTCCCCTTCAAAACCAAAACGCTGACGCTGCAGATCACGTAAAGTTTTTTCTTTTACAAATAACTGGTCTTCTCTTTTCTTACGAAGATCTTCACTCAGCATTACTTGTTCTGCTTCATAATCTTTATACATTTTATCTAATTCTGCCTGCATGGCATCAATCTCTTTTTGCCAATTGCCCGCAATATTATCCAACTCCTTCTGGGCATTTGCATAATCAGGGATCTTATCCAAAATATACCGGGTATCAATTACAGCATATTTCTGTGCATTTACTGAAACAGATCCTGTTAAAAACAAGCCTAGCATAAATAACCCAATACGCATATATTTTTTCATAACATTGATTTTTAAATTCGGTAAATTATTATTCTGGTTCAAAACCTAACATAAAGGTAAAGCGTGAAGCGTTTTTCAATCCCCCTGACCCAGGTTGTATACGGTCGAAACCAATACCATAATCAAACCCAAGTAATCCGAACATAGGCAGAAAGAAACGCATTCCTACTCCGGCGCTTCTGCGTAAGCGGAAGGGGTTGTATTGTTTAAAATCGTGCCATCCATTGGCTGCTTCAAAAAACGTTAATGCATAAATAGTGCTTCCAGGATTTGTTACTACCGGATAGCGAAGTTCCATCTGGTACTTATTAAAAATGGTAAACAGGTTCTGGGCATTTTGCTGGTCTGGATTTACTGAAGGATTGGAGGTTTCATAAACAGGATATCCTCTATGGGCAATAATATCGTACCCCAGCAAACCAAAATTATTAGTGAGTCCGGCATCACCCACCTGGAAACGTTCAAAAGGTGAGAAATCGAGGTCCCGATTATAACGACCCATAAAACCATACTTGGCTGCCAATTTCAAAACCAACTGACGGGTTCTATCTTCGCCTCCCGCTTTTCCAATAGGAACATACCATTCTGCGTTAAAACGCCATTTATGATATTCAGGCTTTTTATAAGGATTTACATCATTTACCAAATCGGGATTTAATAAAGAATAAGGTGGAGTAAGCTGAACACTACCCACGAAACTGCTACCACTGGTTGGGAAGATCGGATTAAACACCGAAGACCTTTGTAAGGCCAGTTTCAGACTTATATTGGTTGAAGTGCCATTGCTTAAACCAGCAAAGATGGCATAATTGCGTAATTGATACTGAGTGAAATTAAGTGAATAAACAAGGCTGAAAAAATCATCGGGCCATTTTAATTGCTTACCCAATGATATGCCGGCACCAAAGGTTTTTAGCAAGGTATTATCATCAAATTCGTATTTACCACTGACAGGATTAAAAAATCCATTACGGAAAACGCTTTTGTTTAAGTTGATGGTAAATGAATTTCTTTTTTTACCACCCAACCAGGGTTCAGTAAAAGCAAAACTATATGACTGGTATGCTTTACCATTGGATTGCATACGAAGGCTCAGTTTTTGGCCATCCCCTGTAGGCAATGGATCCCAACTTGACCGTTTGGTAATATTGCGAATAGAGAAATTATTAAAAGTTACTCCCAGTGTGCCGGTTAATCCGACACCACCACCCCATCCGGCAGACATCTCCAGCTGATCAGAGGATTTTTCTTCCAACTTCCAATTTATATCAACTGTTCCATTTTCAGGATGTGGCACTACACCCGGATCAATTGTTTCCTGGTTAAAGTATTGCAGATTGGCCAGTTCCCGTTGACTACGTATTATATCGGTACGGCTGAATTTTTCACCGGGTACTGTTCTCAATTCCCTCCGGATAACATAATCTTTCGTTTTATCGTTCCCAATGATGTTGACCTGCCCAATGGTGGCCTGCGGTCCTTCCACGATCCTGATCTCAAAATCGATCGTATCATTATAAACCGCCGTTTCAATAGGATTAATCTGGAAAAATAAATAGCCATCATCCATATATAAACCACTGATATCAGCACCACCATCAGGTGATAATTGTTTTCCAATTCCCCTGTTTAATGTTTCAAGATTATATACATCCCCTTTCTGAATACCCAATACGGTGGTAAGCACGGAATCAGGATATTTAGTATTTCCCCTCCACGCTATATCCCCAAAAAAATATTTACGGCCTTCATCTACATTAATATCAACGTTCATGTTGCCGGTTTGCACAAAATACTGGGTATCAGCTACAATAACGGCATCGCGGTATCCCAGGGAGTTATAATAATCAAGTAAGGATTGTTTATCGTCCTCATATTTCTTTTCATCAAATTTGGCCGAACTAAATAATTTAAAGCGGAAATAAGGATCAATAAAGCTTCTTGTTTTTGTTAAAGAAAGAAAGCCAAAATCATTCAGGTATTCTTCGAACGTAGTTGTTTCATTGATACCATATGGACTATTATAGGCAATAGGTCGCAAGGTGATTTTAGTCATCTCCTTGGTCCCTTTCATTTGTTTTTTTAATTTAAGATCTGACACGGTTTCATTGCCAAAAAAGTTTAACTCATTGATGCGTACTTTGTTTCCCTTATTGATAAAGAAAGTCAAAGAAATTGAATTCACTAAAGCTGGCTGGGGTGTTTCCTCAATACGTACTGAAACATTTTTAAACCCCTTTTCGTTATAATATTTTTCGATAATCTCAAGAGCTGTTCGCCGGGTATTTTCAGTTATTATAGTTGATTTTACAAGCCCTAATTTCCCGGTAATTTCATCCTGTTCCGATTTCTTTATTCCTATAAATTTAAAATCGGCTAAGCGGGGTCTTTCCTGCACATTAATCTCTATCCAGATTCGATCTTCTTCAAGTTTTGTAATATAAATTTGAACGTTTGAAAATAAACGTTGTCTCCACAAATTCACAATGGCTTTTGAAAACTGATCGCCCCCTGGAATATTTATCTTATCGCCAATTTGTAATCCTGATATTGATTTTACAATAGCAGTATCATATGTTGTACCGGTTACATTGATACCAGCAATGGAGTACTCCCTGGGCACACGGGCATTTTCCAATGCAAGTAAATCCGGATCAACAGAAACAGGTTCCTGGGCTTGAATGTTAGAAAAAGAAAAAGCTGATAAAATCAGTAAAGCACTGAACCGAATAAAAAATCGTAACATAAGTGTTGTTCAATCTTGTCTGAAAAATGATGCAATTAGTTGTTTATCCTGCATTAAGAGGCGGTTTATAAGGGCCCTTAATGCAGCAAATTAATGGGAAATAATGAAAGCGTTTTGTTAAAGAAATCCGTATTACCAGCCCCGCTTAAAATCATTGGGATTTCAGCTTTTTTATGAATGATGATTTTCAATGCTATCTATCTTCTTTAACTTTTACCTGATCGCTTGTCTTGCCAAATCTTCTTTCCCTGTTTTGAAAATCCAGGATTGCTTCGTACAAGTTTTCTTTCCTGAAATCTGGCCATCTTACATTGGTAAAATATAGTTCGGCATAAGCCAACTGGTACAATAAAAAATTACTGATCCTGAATTCTCCACTTGTGCGAATCATCAGTTCAGGATCGGGTAATCCACTTGTACTTAGGAATTGCTGCAAAGTGTCCTGGTCTATATCTTCAACATTCAATTTACCTGTTTTAACCTGGTGAGCTATATTTTTAACGGCATTCAATAACTCCCAGCGTCCGCTATAACTTAAGGCCATAATCAGGTGCATGCCTGAATTATTGGCCGTCATTTCAAGTGCTTCATTCAATTCCTGTAAGGCATATTCAGGCAGCATATTCATATCACCGATAACATGCAGCTTAATATTATTCTTAGTTAGTTCATTTACTTCTTTCCGAATGGTATTAACCAAAAGCTCCATGAGACCAACAACTTCATATTGAGGGCGATCCCAGTTTTCTGTACTGAAAGCATATAATGTTAAGTACTCAATACCAATTTCGCCACATCCTTCTACAATATTTTTAACGCTTTCAACACCCTGGTAATGACCATACAGGCGATCCTGACCCTGCTCTTTTGCCCATCGTCCATTACCATCCATAATGATGGCAATATGTTTGGGTAAATTGTTTTTATCGATCTGATCTAATAATGGAGGCATTTGCCCTTTTTTTTGAGGGGCACAAAGGTAAGCATTCTGCTGTCAAGCAAGTAAGGATTTAAATGTATTTTTCAAAGCCCCTAAAATCTATATATGGTGGGCTTACTGTGTAGGAGGACACTTATATGATTGAAGATTAAAAGAAATATAAAACATGGCCGTTACAAACTGATCTTTCTGGCGACTGTTTCCCCGTTGCCGATCTTTAATACCAATTGGATCACCCAATTCATATGACCGGTCAGATAAAAGCCTGGCAGGTGATTGGCTGCCATCAGGTAAATTTGGAAATACTTCAGGCTCTACATAAGTCATACTTACATCATCCAGGTAATCCGTATTCGTAAAGCGATGAAGCACTTCAAAACCTATATTCAGTCGTTCATTAAAAGAATATTTTACACCAACTCCAAAAGGAATGGAAATGGCCATGGAATTATACTGTTTTCTGTCAGGATATAAGGGACTTCCTTGCCCTTCGGTTCCCAATGGACGTAAGAAATATTTTTCATCAGCTAAATAAGCATAGGGATCATAATTGAAAATGCCAGCTCCAAAAGTTACATATGGAGTAAAGTTCAAACCAGGATCACCCGGTAAAAAGCGATAGAAATTAAAATCGCCTTGTAAAGTTAGCTCCCAAACATTTGTGTTAAAGCTAAGGTTGCGGCTATACATAAACTCATTATGTGTATTGTAAATATCTGAATAACCGAGTTGAGCAAATGTCCCTGCCACACGAAGCGCAACATAATTTCCAAAGTTTTTGCGAAAAAATAAACTGGCTGCTGGTTTAAGTCTATTAAGTTTTGCTCTTGTATTCAAATCTCCAAAATAATGCGCAGCACCAAGTCCGATTCCAAATTCACCCTCTTGAACAATTGAGTTTTGAGCCCTTAAAAAAACCGGGCTAATCATAACCACCACAATAATTAATATCCTGATCATAGTTGCAAATTAATATGTCACCCTCTTTAAACGAAAAAATGCGCATTTTCTTTTATAAATCAGTAACAATTGTTTCAGTTTCTTTTATCAAAGCCCCAGGTTAGTTTCGATCTTAATGTTTGCAGAAAATTGATTTCGTTTAATCGCACCAGGTTAAACTTAAAAGATTCTTTCCTTACAGCCAGTTGAACATTTTTATTAATGATCTCTCTCCTGGAGTCGAGGGCGCAGATAATAAAATCGGACCGGCTTTCTACTTCAAAAGAAATAATATTATCATCGGGTACTACAATAGGCCTCACATTAAGATTATGTGGCGCCACAGGTGTTATTACAAAACTGCCACTTTCCGGGAAAACCACCGGACCATTACAACTTAATGAATAACCTGTAGAGCCCGTTGGTGTGGCAACGATCAAACCATCAGCCCAGTAAGTATTGAGAAACTCGCCATTTAAATATGCATGGATCTTGATCATGGGTGCTGTATCTCTTTTATGAATAGCAAATTCATTTAACCCATATGGTACATGTCCAAATAAAGGAATGTTTGAATCCAGGTGTATCATAACTCTTTTTTCAATAACCATAGTTCTTTTCATCAATGCATTTACCGCAGTTTCCATTTCATCCCTACCTATGCTTGCTAAAAAACCAAGTCTTCCAAAATTAATACCCATAACAGGTATTTTTTTATCCCTTACTAAAGTAACTGTATCAAGTAGCGTTCCATCACCCCCAAGGCTGATAATAAAATCTATAGCATCGGTAAGATCTTCTGATAAAAAAAAAGTTGTTGTATGGTCTGGTAATTTAACCTGGTCTTTGATCTCTTCATAATAATCAATAAAGATCATTGGTTCTATCTGGAGTTTCCCTAATTCATCAAAAAACAATTGCAATTCCTGTTGTTGAGAGTCTTCCATCACCCTGCTGTAAATAGCTACCTTCATCAAAATTGATTGTTTCTATGTAAATATAACCCGTTTTGACCTAATGAGTTAAAACTGTATTCCAGCTTAATCACGAAGTCGTAAACCGTAATTATATCTACACCAAATCCCCCTGAGAATAATGTTTTATTATTCAAAGTATTACCATTGGGGTGGGGATTATGAACATAACCGGCATTACCATACACTTTACCATAGATACGGAAAGGTATTCTTGTAAGTTTGGTATATTTTATAGGAGGTAAGTTGATGTTGAAGTTAAATAGTTCTCTTCCCAGGGTTGCTTTTACATATCCGCCAGCCACGCCATCGATTATATACATTTCATACCCCTGAAGTTCCATGTCATTAAATCCAAGGAAGCGCTGATTAAAGAATGGCTGCTCAAAAGGTAATTTTAAAGATCCAACAGCACGTGCATTAAAATACATTTTTGTATTTACCGGCCAGGTGCCTGAGCCTTTGGCAGTAATCTGCCACATATTGACCTGCTTATTGAATCCCTTTTTTGAAAGTGTAAATTCCGCAGCATACCCCTCCAGAGGATAAGGAATATAATCCAGGGCAAAATAACTCATTGAATAATACAACTCTGGAAAACTTATGCTGTTATTGCCACTTTTATAGAAAGAAGGATTTAATTGTACTACGGTATCACTTACACTTTCATGTGTATAAGCAAAGCCAAAACGATGAAATGTTTTGATAGCACGGCGATAAGTTAGTTCTGCATTAGCTCTGAAAAAATTATGTACATATTGATTTGAACTATCCAATATAGCCGCTTTATTATTAATGGTATTATAAGTGATATCCCTGTTTTTCCCCGCATTAAGTCCCACATTAAAACCCCATTTCATTCCTTTATCAAAATATGGGCGTTGATAATTCAGTCCAAGTTGCCGTGTATATCCATTGGTTATAGAAAATTTAAGTTTGTCCATACGGCCGGTGGCATTATTATGCGTCAGTTTAAGGCCATAATTAACACGATCTAAACTTGCATTATGTTCATTAACCCATTCATTTATATTTCTGGAAACAATTTTAAAATGCGGGATCGGGAAAATGTACCAGCGCTCCTTAACTGTAATGACAACATCAACATGATACCCTTCAAAACCTTTTAATGCAACAACCACTTCGTGAAAAAGAGATGTGTTCATGAGTTGGCGGCGGGCATGTTCAAATTTTTCTATTAATCCCTGGAGCTGGTAGTAATCTCCTTTTTTAAAAGGTACCTCTCTCAAAATTATTTGATCTTTAGTTCTTTTATTTCCAACTATAATTATATCCCTGACTATGAATGGGGAATAGGCTGAGGAAGAGTCTATACCCACAACAGGCTTCAACTCTACATCCATACCTTTATGTGCATCAATCTGCTGGGCGTTTAAAAAGGGTGAGACCAAACATAAAGCTGCGAATAGTAAATATTTCTTATTCCATTGCATCAACCGCACTTAATATTATATTATTAACTGTTTTATATAAAATATGCTGCCAGCAATAAACGGGGAAAAGCAATGGATTTATATCTTCAGATAGTTCATCAGGTTATCGTAATTGGATTTCAATTCATTTTCATAAAGCTCTTCACCAAAATAATGTTTTACATTGTAATCATACCTTTGAAAGGTAGCAACAATATCGGAAACCTCCATTTTATTGATCTTAATAGTAACCTGCATCATTCCGGTATGAGTATCTGTATAAGTATTTAATTGGGTGATCTGGCTATCATTGGTTTCAACCAGGCGGCTGATTTCATTAAAAGAGTACTTTTGACTATCCATTTCCAGAACAATTAAGCCTCCGGGGTCATTTACACTCATAAATTCGGATGCCTGACGTAATAGATCAGCATAAGTAACAGCTCCGAACATATCTCCATTTTCATCGATAATGGGAACCATGGTAATGCCATTTTCAACAGCAACCTGCATGGCTTTTAAAAAGTGTTCGTTTTGCTGGATGGAGGGCTGAGGGAAAATTTCCATAACGGCGGAAATCTGCATGTTTTCATTGGGAGCTTGCAAAAGGTCATCTTCACTGATTATCCCTAAATACTTATCGCTTTCTGTTACTGGTAAATGACCAATATGAGCGTCCGTCATCATTTGAAGGGCTTGATAAACCTTGTCGTGCAAGTGCAAGTAAGGAATTGATTGAGAATGTACATCGCGGATTAACATTGTAGGGATCTTTTATGAACAAGACACCATGGATCATCTAACCGTTGCAGGCTCGTTCAGATTTTTCAAGAATTTATGGAGTATGGTATTAAATTCATACGGCACTTCCATCATGGGTGCATGTCCGCATTTATCAATAAAATACAATTCACTAAAAGGAATTAACCGATTAAACTCACGAGCCACGAATGGCGGTGTGATAGTATCGTTATTTCCCCATATTAATAACGTTGGATTTTTAATTTGATTGAGTTCTTCTCCTAAATTATTTCTGATTGCACTTTTTGCCAGGGCAATTATTTTGATTGCTTTTATTCGGTTATTGACAATTTCATACACTTCATCAACCAACTCTTTTGAAGCCGTTTCAGGATCAAAAAAAGTCATTTCCGTTTTCTTTCTAATATATTCATAATCTCCTCTTTTTGGATAAGAATCACCCATGCCATTTTCAAAAAGACCTGAACTACCGGTTAGGATCAACGATTTTATTTTTTCCGGGTATTTCAAAACATGAATTAATGCAACATGACCTCCTAATGAATTTCCAAGCAAATGAACCTGGTTATACCCCCGGGCTTCGATAAACTTATTTACAAATTTGCCCAGGCCACCAACAGTGGTATGCAATATATCTAATTCAAATAATGGAAGCATTGGTACAACTACCTTATAATGAAGCCTGAAATATTCGATGAGATCTTTGAAATTACTCAAAGCGCCAAATAAACCATGAAGAAGCAAAAGAGTTTCACCTTCACCTTCCTCTATATACCTGAATTTATTATGATGTTTTATCTCGTAGTCCATTATCCTTGCTGGCCGGTTTTATTTTTGCTAAAATAATTGATTTGATGCAAAATAGCGATTGAAAGAAATTGACTACCATTTTCACTAAGGTTCCGGAATATTATCTGATATACCATCAAAAAAAATATTCAATGAATCAAACATGTTATTAAACAATGGAATCACATTCCCTAACCGCTCCATTACCCAGGGTCCTATGGGTGCAATGTAGTCATAGCTTACAGAATTAAGGATGATCTCTGGCTTCAATACATGTAATTGGACGGCATAAAATAAAATGGTGCTATAAATAATAATATAAATCAAAGAATAAAAAAAAATGCCTCCCAATCTGTTTAACCAGCCTAACATGGCTATCTGAACTGTTTTTTCTAAAATTCTGGCCCCTATTCTTACCAAAATAACAAAACCAAGAAATATAATAATGAATGAAATAAATGGGAGCCACTTTTCGGAAACACTCACGGCAGCCCCTATATAACCTGCCATTACAGCCGATAATTTTACTGCAGCCGCCAAACCAACAAAAAATGCCAATAAAGAAAAAACGGCCACAATTAATCCTTTGGTAAATCCTTTGAAGATGGCAATGACCATTAAAATAGCCAAAACAGTATCTATAAACATGCAGATTAATTATGCCGGGTGCAGTTATGATCGGTTATTGAGCATTTGTTTTGCCAGGGTTGAAATTGTTTTTCCATCTGTTTGGCCACCCAATTTTTTAGTAGCCTCACCCATAACTTTTCCTAAATCAGCAATTGAAGATGCCCCTGTTTTTTGGATAATAATAGCCAATTGTTCTTTTACTTCATCTTCAGACATTTGTTGCGGAAGGAATTTTTCAATAATGGCAATTTCTTCATTTTCTTTAGAAGCCAATTCCGGCCGGTTTTGTTGCTGAAATATTTCGCTTGAATCTTTACGTTGTTTAATGAGTTTTTGCAATAATTTTATTTCATTTTCTTCTTTAAATTCTCCCCCAGCACCTTCAGCTGTTTTGGCTAATATAATAGCTGCTTTAATAGCTCGCAGGCTACGCATAGATGTTTCATCTTTTGCCAACATCGCTGTTTTTAAATCATTCATTACTTTTTGTTCCAGATTCATCTTTCATGTTTTTATTTATACGGCTTTTTCCTTTAATTGCTGATCGCGGAATTTTTCATAGAAATCCTTAGAAAATTTTTTCATTTCTTCAACCAGCCCATCATTATTCGTTGCTTTACCAAAGGTATCAGCCATTGTCATTAATGTCTGGTAAAAGAAATCGGCCATTTCATCTACCATCATATCTTTTGTCCATAGATCTATACGAAGAGCTGTTTTTTCAGCTCCATCCCAAAAAGCCAGCATCATGGCTTTTGCCTCTTGAGCCTGTTCGGTTGTAGTATCAGATGCTTTCCAGGTAATGTTTTCGGGTACCCGGCTTTGATCCAGAGAAACATCAATAGTAATAGTTGACTGATTCATATTTTGTAATTGAATTGAATGGGCAAATGTAAGGCTATCAGTGTTTAGTGTTGCAAATGCTTTGCCATAATAAAGTGGACGTTTTTTGCCAGCTGTATTCCTGTGATTTCTGCAATCCTTTTATTATTAATTGTTCCCGCAGCTTCTCATCTTTGTATAACAACATCATTTTATCACCTATTTCATCAGGCAATGTGGCGTCAGCATAAAGGGCTGCGTCGCCAGCAACTTCCTGCATAGCTGAATGTGCTGATGTAATAACCGGGACACCCGATTGCAACGCTTCCAAAACTGGCACACCAAATCCTTCAAAAAATGAAGGATAAACCATGGCATAAGCTGCTCCCGTGAGCGCCGCCAGCTCTGACTCCGGGAGGTAACCTGTAAGTATAACATCCTGCCGATATTTATATGATTCAAGGTCCTTAACAAAAGATTCATATTTCCATGCAAGGCGGCCAGCGATTACCAGTTTAAAATTACTTTTAAGCCTTCTTTTAAATAGTGAAAACCCTTTCAGCAGATTAAATAAATTTTTACGCGGATGTATAGAACCACTGTATAAAAAAAATTCTTTGCCCCCGGTAAATGTCTCTTTAATAACTGTTTTTTTTTCTTCATCAATTGGTTTAAATACTGGCTTTGCCGCATTTAATAGAACCGCCATTTCGTTTTCAATGCCATAACGTTTATGTATATCTGATTTTGAAAATTGAGATACAGTGGCGATGATTTTAGCTTTTTTTATGAATCGGGGTGTATTCCGTTTATAGTATAATAAGTGTGATCTTTTTATAAATAAGGGATAATGAAGGAATGCCAGGTCATGAATAACGAGGCATTGTGGCGTGTTTGTATTAAGAGAACAATGCCCATCAAGTGATACAAAAACATCGGCCTTATACTTTTTTAATATTCTCGGAACTCTTACATCATACCACCATTTCCACAATAAAGGATGCCGGGCCGGAGGGCCTGCAACCACTGGAATAATATTATCTGAATAGATAAACCGCTGATCATACGGTCGGTCAAAAATAAAAATAAACCGGTGTTCCGGATGCTCCTTAGTTATACGTTTAAAACATTCATGGATAAAATAACCATAGCCTTCCAGGTAATCGGCCAGTAAAAAACGGGTATTTACAGCAATGATCATGAAAGGGACAAAGGTAAGCTTGCTACATTCAAGTGTAATTTAAAAGGATCTAAAAATGACCCCCCGATAAAAATCACCTATTAGTGAAAAAACCAGGTATATCTACGAAGACATTTCATAATATACGGTTAACCAAATCAAGCGTTAATACCCTTGTTAACCTTTGCCAAGGAAGGTACTTTTATATACCTAATATCCGTAATCCTAAAAATATACCCTATGAAGAAACGCTACCCAATTTTGCGTATTGCTTGCATTTTAATCATCTTTATTTTGTATACTCAAACAACTTATAGCCAATGTTTAAACGGTTTCGAACCTACAGGAAAATCTTTTGATACCACGGTAGCTACAGGAAGTGGTAATTATGAAACTATTTTCAGATTCCCAAAATTTCATCCCGATAGTGGAATGGTAACATGTGTCAGGTTGATTATGACTATTACAGGTGTTGCCACCCTGGATATAGAAAACCGGGTGAATGCTCCAACAACTTACAATGCAACATATACTCGTCGGGATACAATATCAGGCCCGGGATTAAGTAGTCCCTTAACTCAAAGTGTAAATAACAATTATGGTCCTTATAATCTTGCAGCGAATGATGGAATAAATTATAGCGGACCAGATTTTATATCTATTGGTCCGGATACAGTACTTAATGCAGTTTCAGTAGTGACAACAATTACCGATGTAAATGTTATTGCAGATTATTTTTATGGCATTGATTCCGTAGACTATCGATATGTGATTAAAGCTGGAGCAAGTTTAACGGGTAGTGGGGATTATTTGTTTTCACCTTCTACATCCGGATTTGTTAATTACCGGATTGAATACTGTTATTGCCCTCCTACCGTTTTACCTCTTGGGCTTCTGGACTTCCAGGTAAATAAAAAAAGTGATAACATTGCCGCCCTATATTGGAATGCTGAAACTGACGAAACCGCGTTTCATTATGAAATACAGGTAAGCAGGGATGGCCGGAACTTTTTACCTGCAGGAGTTGTTCAGAAAAAATCTGGAATTAACCCCCAATATGTATATCAATATGACCGTAAAAAACATGAAACCGGAGCATTGTATTTCCGCATAAAACAACGATATCATAATGGTTATACCAAATACACGTATACCCGTTCCATTGTTTTTGAAAATGCATTATTACATAAGATTTCCTTATACCCTAACCCTTCATCAGGAATTGTTGGTATTAAATTTGTTAACGTAACCTCTGGAAAAATCAGCATCAGAATTTCCAATGTACAAGGTCAAACTGTGGTAAGTAAAGATATAGTAGTGGCCGGAACAGACTACACTCAGGTAGCTACTTTACAGAGAGGAATGTATTGGATGAAGATCACAGATGTAACAACAGAGGAAATTGTTATCAATCAACTTTTAATTAAATGACCTCTTAGGTGGAAGAGGATGGTGGCTTGTAAAAGGGGCCTGGTTCAGGCCCCTTCTTTTTTTACTGCAATGAACATAATTTAAAGCTGCCTCCCTTAATCAGCATTATTAACTACTTTTGTTTTTCCACTAAAAATTAATATGGAATATAATACATCAAGAAATTATCTGGTAATGCGTGAATATGGACGACATATTCAGCGAATGATTGAGCACATACTTACTATTGAAGATGATGAAGAACGCCAGCAAAATGCAAATACGGTGATAGAACTTATGGGCTTTTTAAACCCACATCTTAAAAACGTTGAGGATTTCAGGCATAAATTATGGGATCACCTTTTCCTGATCTCCGATTTCAAACTAGAAATCGATTCACCTTATCCTAAGCCTACCAGGGAATTATTAAGAGGAAAACCCAAACCACTTGAATATCCCAAACGGTATCCTAAATATTCGCACCTGGGCAAGAACCTGGAAATCGTAATCGATAAAGCTTTAAAAGAGGAAAACCCAGAAAAGAAATTGGGTTTTGCGAATGCTATAGCGTACTACATGAAGTTGGCCTATAATAACTGGCACAAAGAAACAGTTCATGATGATACCATTCAATCTGAATTACGCATAATCACGAAAGGTGAATTGGAATTTACTAATACCCCTTTTGTAAAGGCTTATCGTCCGCAACAGGAAATGAGTCGCGAACGAGGCAGTTATGGAAAATCACGGGGAAAGTTTCAACAACGAAGCGGTAGGAGTAATGACAGGAATGACCGGGACAGAGGAGGAGATAGAAGTAATCAAAAATTTAAGAAAAAAAGATATTAATCATCTCTATATTGGATCACTTTACAAAGGTTGATGGAAATTCCATCAACCTTTTTATTTTACACCAGTAATGTTGTTATTAATTTGCAATTATCTACACTAAAATTACACTGAATGCATTCATTTGAAGTTTATGGTGGAAAAAAACTGCATGGAGAGATTATTCCGCAAGGTGCCAAAAACGAAGCACTGCAAATCATCAGCGCGGTTTTATTAACTCCGGAAGAAGTGACTATTACCAATATACCAGATATCCTTGATGTAAACCTTCTGATTGAATTATTGGAGGAAATTAATGTTAAGGTTAGCAGGCCACAGAGACATACAGCAATTTTCTGTGCAGATGATGTTGATATTGATTACCTGCATAGTGAGGAATACCGGGTAAAAAGTGGTCGCTTACGCGGTTCCGTTATGTTGGCAGGACCCCTGCTTGCGAGATTCAAAAAAGCATTTATCCCTAAACCAGGAGGGGATAAAATTGGGCGAAGAAGATTAGACACTCATATAATTAATTTTGAAAAACTGGGTGCCAGATTTGATTATGATACTAAAGATGGATTTTTTCACTTGAATGCTTCTTATTTAAAAGGAGCAAAACTATTACTGGATGAACCTTCTGTAACAGGTACCGCAAATATTATTATGGCAGCCTCTATGGCACATGGTAATACGACCATTTATAATGCAGCATGTGAACCATATATACAACAACTTTGCCGTATGTTAACGGGTATGGGTGCTAACATAGAGGGAGTAGGAAGTAACCTGTTAACAATCACTGGCGTTGAATACCTGAAAGGAATACATCATACTTTACTACCAGACATGATCGAAGTAGGATCTTTTATTGGATTGGCAGCCATGACTCAGAGCAATATATTGATAAAGAATGCAGGCATTGAACACCTTGGAATGATTCCGGAGAAGTTCAGGCAATTAGGCATAAAACTAGAAATTCAGGGTGATGATATTCATATTCCTGAACAGGATTTATACGAGATCAATACTTTTCTGGATGGTTCCATGTTAACCATTTCAGATCATCCATGGCCCGGTTTTACGCCTGATCTATTAAGTATAGTAATAGTAGTAGCTACCCAGGCAAAAGGGTCTGTACTTGTTCATCAGAAAATGTTTGAAAGCCGTTTATTCTTTGTAGATAAATTAATTGAAATGGGTGCGAGAATTATACTTTGTGATCCCCACAGGGCCGCTATTGTTGGCTTGGGAAGAGAACAAAAATTAAGAGGTATTACCATGAGCAGCCCTGATATAAGAGCAGGAGTTGCATTATTAATCGCTGCATTAAGTGCCGAAGGAAAAAGCATTATTCAAAATATTGAACAAATAGATCGCGGTTACCAATATATTGATAAACGATTGCAAAATTTGGGAGCCGACCTGCAGAGAATTTAAAATATTAGTTCTTTTATCGCCGGTTAAAAAAAATCCTCCCGGAAGACCGGGAGGAAAATTTGGTTTTAGGCGTTTAAGGGTAAATTAGTTTTAGCTTTCACTAAGGACTGGACGCCGGTTGGTTTGATTTCGTAGGATAGGATAAAAACGGTTTTAGGACAATTGGCTATTTGGTTTTTCAAAGGGTTGTTGTTACACAAAGATGCATCGTATTCATCCCTTTTCAAACATTTTGATCAAATGATTTAATGGTATAATCAATAATTTTAATCAGCCATACGGAATACCCCTTATTATCGTATATGTCCCCTGAAATCCTTACCCAATGCTGGTTTCAATATATTCGTAAGTTTACCTGATATATCACGTATCAATACTCGAAAATCTAAAAGCCTTTCCTTTTAATAAAATTTTATAATGATTGATTTTACTAAAAAATTACTTTTTCTATGTTAAGGCCTGGAATAAAAATTCGAACCATCCAGCAAGAAGATAATGTACCACTGGCACGGATCATTCGCGATACCCTTTTGGAATTTAAAGCAAATAGACCAGGAACGGTGTACTATGATAAAACAACAGATCACCTGTTTGAATTATTTCAACAACCCCGGTCAGTATATTTTGTATCTGTTTTGGATGAAGCGATTGTTGGTGGTGGTGGAATTTTTCCTTCTGACGGATTACCTGATGGCACCTGCGAGTTGGTAAAAATGTACCTGCTACCCGAAGCCCGTGGAATTGGTTTAGGGAAAAAAATTATAGAAGAATGCCTGAACTTTGCAAAAATTAACGGTTATGAACAGGTGTATATTGAATCCATGCCCGAACTGGAAAAAGCCCTGAAAGTATATGCACAATTTGGTTTTAAATATATTTCATCCCAACTTGGAAATACCGGACATCATGGTTGTGAAAAATGGATGTTATTAAAAATATGAAGATTTAAGCACGGAAATTATTTATCAATTCTGCTTCATAAACAGGACTAAACAAATAAATGCGACCTGTGCTTACTTCAAGACACCGGTATCGCTTACGGATTTTACTCCCTTTTTTGAAGATTCTTCCATCATGCGTTTTAAAAAACGTTTCGGTTGACATTTCTTCAACCATTTTTCTGCCTGGAATTTTTTTATCATAACGGTGAAGCACACGGGTTAAACCTTCTTCAGCACAACTACTGGCAGCGGGATTTTGTAAAGTCTTTAAAATTTCCGCTTCAATATCAGCAGGGAAAATATTGTTTTTTATGAATTGTTCCAGCAGAGAACCATAAATTTTTTTCCACTCCTGGCCATGTGGAATAATCTTACTGCCAAATTTTTCGAAGGTCAGTAAATGAGCCAGTTCATGTATCAATGTTATCAGGAAAGCAAAAGAATTCAAATTTCCATTTACACTTATCCGGTGATTACTGCCGGAAGTGCGATGGCGGTAATCACCCAATATACTTGTGCGTTCTTTTGCAATAGTAAGATGTATATGATAATGCTGCAGGTAATGTAGAATTGCATGATAGGTACCTTCCGGCAGATATTGCTGCAACTGATCAATAGGTGCTTCTTTCTTAGGCATGGTCCTTTCGCTGAACTTGTTTCATTAAAATTCCCACTTCCATAAAAGTATACACCAGGTACAAAGCCATAGCCGTAAAAAGAGAAGGTTTATTCACCTCACCTTCAATGGACAGAACATAAATTACTACTGCAATTATTACCAATAAAATCTTAATCATCATACTACCTGTAATGGCCCTTACAAATGCATTAGCATTTTTTGCCAATAAACCCCGGTGCGCAAAGAGATAAGAAAAAAAAGTTATGGAAAGTAATAAAATATTAGCATAGATCAGCATGCCCTGGTCAAACCCGCGGCTTTCTAAACTTGTTCGGCCAGCAACCAATAATGCGTTGATAATTACAAATAAAATAATAACCGGAATAAAAGGCCTGAATTTACTGCTCCCCATAATTTAATTTTAGGTATAATACCAGTATAACTTCAATACATTGATGTTTTGTAAAGTTATAAAAATCCTATTCCTAAAATAATTCACCTGGATTTTAAAAGCAATAGCTCTCCACTAACCTTTCGGGATCATCATTTTTTTTAAGTAAAAGTCTTTACTTAACGGCTGTCTTCATCTCGCCAATACCACGTTCTACAGTAAATTTAGTAGTCGAAATATTGTGAGTAGCGCCATTTTCCTTTACAATGGCACTTCCCATTTGACATTTACCGTTAAAAATGGCAGAAGGTTCTATCTGTAATTTACCTGCCTGTACATCTCCATTAATTGTACATTCACCACGAAGTTGCAAAAGATCTTTGGTTTTTATACAGCCGGTCACTTTACCGACAATATCAGCCTGATTTCCATCAATATCTCCTTGAACATCTCCATTTGCACCAATTACAATTTTGGCCTGGCAAGTAATATTGCCAATGATGGTGCCGTCAATTCTGATATCATTTTTACTGTTTATATCACCTTTTAAAACAGTTCCGGCGTTGATAATGGTAGTTCCATTTCCGCTTACGGGTTTTTCCTGGGTTGGATCTTTGGTTTTGGTAAACATAGGTATAGTTATTAGTCGTTTATAAATTCATCCCGCGGAATTTCAATGCGGGAGGTATCAAGCGGTGTGCTAACATCACCACTCAAAACCTTTCTTAAACCTTCGATATACTGAGCATTGAATGTTACTTCTTTATTCAATGAATCAATCCGGTATTTTAATTGCCTGTTCTCTCTTACCTGGCTTAAATCATTATATCCAGGTATATAATATTTTAATGGCGTAAAAACAATCAGCGCTACTGTTAAACCCACCAGCAACATAAATATTGTGCTCAATCCAATATACACACTTAATCTTGAAAGTTTGAATGTTACAACTTCTTCATACGTATCATCATTCATTACCACCAACCTGTATCTGTTCTGCAACCGTTTAAATGTTGAACCGGCATCCAGTTTCATTAAATTTCAGGGTTTAACATTAAAGTTACTAAAGCACACTTTATTTATTGCTTGTAAAACAACGTTTTACTACAAAAAATTGTGTGGATTTTATAATAAAAGTTTTGAATTTCAGTTAATAACACTTTAGATTGTGCCTGAACTATGCGACAAACACGCTTTACATTTATTCCCTTTTTTTTATTTTGTCTTTGCAGTTCGGTCTCCTTTGGCCAATTGGGAATTACACTCGATATTGAAAAACCCAAACCTTATGAAGACCGGGTATTAAGGTCTGAAAAATCTGACCAGAAAAAATTTAATATCCCAAGAAGATTTTTTCAAAATACGGTTACTCATTATAATTATTTTTTTAATGCGAACAATAAATTAAACGAAGTAATAGAACTGGCTAAAGCTGTTCACCAGGATGATTTTTCAAAACTGCTCCCTTTTTATAACTACAGCCTGGAAGCTACATCAGCAAATTCCATACAACTGGATAGTATCATTCTCAAATCTCAGTCAGGAATCGTCTTGCACGATCTGCGTAATGACTGGATTGACAATATGTACCTTCTTTGGGGTGCCGCTTATTACCTGCGCCAGGATTTTGATTCAGCCAACCTTACATTTCAATTTATCAATTATGCTTTTGCTGATAAAGAAAAAGATGGTTACTACAGGTATATTGGCAGCAGAATGGATGGAAATGAAGCAACCCAGATATCTACCGAAGAAGACAGGAATTTAAAAGATCGCCTGCTATCAAGACCACCTAGTCGTAATGATGCTTTTATCTGGCAGATACGTACACATATCGCCATGGGTGAATTTACACCTGCCACCAGCCTGATAGAAGCTTTAAAACTTGATCCAGGGTTTCCTGAAAGATTAGAAAAAGATCTGCAGGAAGTTCAGGCACTCTGGTTTTATAAACAGGGCATTTGGGATAGTGCCGCACATTACTTAAGCATCACACTGGATAATGCAAGAAACAAGCAAGAGAAGGCACGCTGGGAATTTTTGACTGCACAGCTTTATGAATTATCTGGCGACCTGTCAGAAGCAGAAAATTATTATGAAAAAGCAATCAGCCGAACCACGAATCCTGTATTGGAGATTTATGCCAGGTTGAATGTAATCAGGACAAACCGCGACAGCAGTGTAAATAATATAGATAAAAATATCAGCGAATTAAGCCGAATGGTTAAAAGGGATAAATACCAGGATTATCGTGATATTATTTATTTTATGGCAGCACAAATGGAAATGGAAAGGAATGATCCGGATGCAGCCTATGCTTTACTGTTAATGGGTACACGATACAACAATGGTAATGACGGTTTACAGAATAAGGCTTACCTGCAATTAGCTCAAATGGCTTTTGATAAAAGATTATACAGGCAAGCTTATAATTTTTATGATAGCTTAAAACTCAACGATCCGGCTTTAACCGACCTTGAAAAAATTAATGACAGGAAATTTATCCTGGGCCAATTGGCTGGGCATATTGAGGTAATTGAAAGACAAGACAGTTTGCAATTAATCACAAACCTTCCGGTAACGGAAAGAGAAGAACATATCAAAAAGCTTGTGAAACAGATTCGTAAAGAACAAGGATTGAAAGATAATATTGATTTTCCTTCAACCGGATCTGTAACTGTTAATAGTAGTCCTGATATTTTTGAGCAGGTTAAAGGTGACTGGTATTTTTATAATAATACGCTACGAACTCGTGGAGCCGTTGATTTCAAAAACCGCTGGGGAAACCGACCTAATGCCGATAATTGGCGAAGAAGCAGCGCAGTTGGTACAACTAGTAATATTGCCAATAACCAGGTTCCCGGGAACTCTCCGGTCACCGCTGCCTCCACCGCTCCATCTGCAGAAGTGACTTATGAATCACTTTTAAACAATTTACCACTCACTGAAGAAACATTAAAACTGTCCAATGATTCAATTCAAAATGCCATGTTTGCTACCGGTTCAATTTACCTGAACAGTTTTGAGGATTGTAATTCAATGACTAATATTTACCAAACACTCCAACAACGTTTTCCCGGTTTTACTAAAATGGATGAAGTTTTATTTAACCTGTATTTCTGCTACCAAAAAAATGGAAATACCACGGAAGCTGCCCAGGTTAAACAACAATTAACCGCTAAATATCCTAAAAGCAAATTAACCTCGATTGCAACAACGGGCCAGGATCCAACTTCAAAAAGTAATAATCCAGATGCGACTGTCGCTTACGAAAAAATCTATGACCAATTTATTGAAGGTCGTTTCAGTGAAGCCCTGGCAAGTAAAAAAATAGCCGACAGTATGTATGGGGAAGGATTTTGGTCACCACAACAAATGTATATTGAATCAGTATATTATATCAGGGAAAGAGAAGACTCCACAGCTGTTACAATACTTAATAAAATTAATAGCCGCTATCCCGGAACTGATCTTGCTCAAAAAGCGAAAACAATGGTTGATGTTTTATCGCGCCGTTCGCAAATTGAAGAAGAACTAAGAAATTTGCAAATTGAAAGACCAGCCGAAGATACATTTACAGTAACGGAAGTTTTTAGGGTTACCAGACCAGAAGACCAGGATTCAGTAATTACAAAACCGATAGACAAACCAAAAGAAGTAGCGCCACAGATAACCGCCACCAGAATGGATAGTGTAATTACCAAACCTGTTATAACTACTACTACAGCAGGTTACAGCTTTAACGCACAACAGCCTCATATGGCTATGATCATCCTGAATAAGGTAGATCCTGTTTTTGTAAATGAAGCGCGGACTGCTATGTTCAGATACAACAGAGAAAAATACTATAACCAAACATATGATCTTACCATTATACCCTTAAATAGTGAGGTCCAGGTGCTGGTAATAGGTCCATTCACCAATGCTAAAGCGGCACTTGATTATGTTGAACTTGCCAGGCCAGTTACAAGTACGCAAATTATGTCCTGGTTAAAGGCTGATAAGTATAAATATTACCTTATAAGCCAGCAAAATCTTGAATTTTTAAAAACTGACCTGGATATAAATAAATACACACAGTTCCTTGATCAGCATTTACCAGGGATATTTTAACCACTGCTCACTGCTTTTTAAAATTTAACGGACTGCATCTGATTCCGGCATTCATTTTTATTAATTTCGGTATTAACTTAACCGACCTGATATTCTATAAATAGATACACAATATGAAACGATCTGTAAAAGTCTTTTGGATAATCTTTTTTTCCGGCTTTGCCTTTTTTTTACTGGTTATCATGCTGGCCAATTTTGGTGTATTTGGCAAAATGCCTTCATTGAAAGAGTTAGAAAATCCTTCTATCCTGCAATCATCGGAAGTTTATGCAGAGGATGGTACCCTAATGGGCAAATATTACCGGGAAAGAGGGAACAGAAGTGTTGTTGAATACCGCGATATTTCCAAACATGTAATTGATGCCCTGGTTGCAACAGAAGATGAAAGATTCTATGACCATTCAGGCATTGATGTTCAAAGTACTCTACGCGCAGTTGTTTTATTGGGACGGGAAGGAGGAGGTAGTACTATCTCGCAACAGTTAGCCAAAGCTTTACTTGACCAGGGTAGCCGCAACAAACCATGGCGTGTAATAGAAAAATTGAAAGAATACATTATTGCGGTAAGGCTTGAACGAAATTTTACTAAAGAAGAAATTATTGCTTTATACCTGAATGCTGTCCCTTATGGTGATAATATTTATGGGATTCGTAATGCTGCCCGAACTTTTTTTCAAACAGAACCTGATCGGTTAAAACCTGAAGAAGCCGCAATGCTGGTGGGTATTTTAAAAGCCAATTATCTCTATAATCCCCGTCGCAATCCGAAAGCCGCCCTTGACCGCCGAAATACGGTAATTAATCAAATGGCAAAGAATAATAAGATTACAGAAGGCGAAGCTTCCCGTTTAAAAACTTTACCTATTAAATTAAATTACCATAAGTTAGATCAGAACACTGGTTATGCTCCTTATTTCCGGGAAATATTAAAAGATGAAGTACGCGAAGCTTTAAAAGACCTTACGAATCAGAATGGTGATCCTTATAATATTTATGATGATGGATTAAAGATTTATACTACTATAAATCCACGCATGCAGGAATATGCTGAAGAAGCAGTATCTCAACAAATGCCTTCATTGCAAAAGACATTAGACCGGCAGGCAAACATAAAAAACGGTAAGGTTTGGAAAGGCTTTGAGAATGTTTTAGATGCTGCCATGAAAAACAGTGATCGATGGGCAGCTATGAAAGACGAAGGTTTTTCTGACAAGGAAATCAAATTAAGCTTTCATAAAAAAACACCAATGAAAGTTTTTGCCTGGAATAAGGATCGTGAAAAGGATACGGTAATGACGCCCTACGATTCCATTAAATATCACCGGCAAATGTTGCAATCTTCGTTTATGGCAATGGATCCTGTTACGGGTGAAGTAAAGGCCTGGGTAGGTGGTATTGATTTCAAGACTTATAAATATGACCACGTAAACTTAAAAACCAAAAGGCAGGTGGGCTCAACTATCAAACCATTATTATATGCCCAGGCAATTGAGGAAAGAGGAATGGATCCACAATCAGCAGTAATAGACCAGCAGCAGGATTTTGGGAGCGACCGGTTAGTTCCTGCCACTTCTAAGACATGTACAGGCAGAACAGTCACAATGTCCAATGCACTTGCCTGGAGCCGTAACTGTGCCACTGCTTATATTATGAAACAAGTAGGTCCTGCTCAATTTGCGGCATTTATGGAAAGAATTAATATTCCTACTAAATTAGAAGCTCATCCTGCCAATGCATTGGGAGCCATGGATCTTTCCATGTTTGAAATGATGTGGAGCTATTCAATTTTCCCCGGACGTGGATTCTCCACCCGACCTTATTTTATTTCACGGATTGAAGATCGCAATGGAAATGTAATCCGTCGGTTTGATTACAGTGCTAACCGCAAAGAGGTAATGAGTGAGATAACTGCCTATAAAATGATTAAAATGATGGAAGGTGTAGTTACACAAGGTACTGCTGGAAGTTTGATGTATCGTTTAGGAGCAACAGAAATGGGCGGAAAAACGGGAACCACTAATGATAATGCGGATGCATGGTTTATGGGGTTTGTTCCTCAATTACTGGCAGGTAGCTGGATTGGTGCTGATGATCGATTCATAAGAATTGAAAATAGCCAGGGTTATGGTGGAACAGCAGCACGTCCAATTTGGGAAGCATTTTTCAAAAAAATCTATGCTGATAAATCTCTCGCCATCGATCAGAAAGCAATATTTGTGAAACCTGCGGATCTTGAAAATGAAATCAATAGTGCTGATATCATGAATGATCTTTCAAATATCCCTCCGCCGGGTGCGGAAGGTGACGATGTTGGTGTAGGCGGCGCTTCAGACTTTGAAGTTATGGATGGTTCTGAATATATCGGTCCCGAATCTAAACCGGTAAAGGATGATGAGAAGAATGGCAAAAAGAAAAGTGATACTTCCGATAAAAAAGCGCCAAAGATAGGAACACCGGCAGCGAAAAAAGAGGATGAAAAGAAAAAGGGATTTTTAGAAAAGGTATTTGGGAAAAAGAATAAAGAAAACGACAATTGATTAATATTTTTTAAAATGAAAAGGCGTTGCATCTATGCATGTAACGCCATTTTCAATAATAATTTATAATTATTCAATCTTCCAAAAATAAATCTGTGTATAATTTATTATCAGGATTAACCGCATACTTAGTAAGATCTGTAACACCAGCCATAGCCAACACTTCTTCATCAATAAAAAAGTTTCCGGTACATTCTTCAGCAGGCTGGGAAAAAATATAGTGAGCGGCGTCCGCAATGATCTCCGGTTTACGGCTCATTTGCGCAAGGGCTTCACCTCCTAATAAATTTTTAACGGCGGCAGTGTCAATGGTGGTTTTAGGCCACAATGCGTTTACCGCTATTTTATCTTTTCTTAGTTCTTCCGCCAGGCCCATAACGATCATGCTCATCCCATATTTACTTATGGTATAAGCCAGGTGATTTTTAAACCATTTGGGATCCAGATTTATGGGCGGTGAAAGGTTTAAAATATGCGGATTACGGCCTTTTTTTAAAAATGGAATGCAGTGACGGCTCACTAATAATGTACCCCTGATATTGATATTGTGCATCAGGTCTAGTCGCTTGGTTTCCGTTTGTTGAGTATTTGTAAGACTGATAGCGGATGCATTATTGACCAGGATATCGATACCGCCAAAATGTTCCGTTGTTTTTTTAACTGCAGCCTCAATTTGGTCTTCAAACCTTATATCGCAGGGAATAGCTATTCCTTTACCGCCAACCTTTTCAATTTCTTCAACCGCTGAATATATGGTACCTCCCAATTTTGGATTTTCAGTTACACTTTTTGAGGCCACCGCAATGTTTGCCCCTTCTTTTGCGAATTTTAAAACTATTGCTTTGCCTATGCCCCTGCTGGCGCCAGTTATAAAAATTGTTGTGTTTTGAAATGACATATATTTTTTTTATTCAAATTAAATAAAATATGCAATTATACTTGTCAGCTTAACCGTAGATCTACGTAACATGCTGTAAATACATCATATTAAAAAAAGAGAAATATTGCTCTTCTTATGAAGTTTTGTGAATACTACTTTTGATCTAGTTGATTGATACGAACCCAATATCCTGAATTTAAAAACCAAACCATCCAGAAATTTTTCCAATCCATGAAAAACAAATTTAAAAATCCAGTATCAATCAACTTTTTTTATATCCTATGAAATACCTACCCGTTCTTGATCCAATCCTGATGAGAAGCAAAACCAAAACCTATTGAAAAACCCCCGTTAAAGGTTCATACCCCAAAACGAACTTACAGCCCCTTACTAACCCGAGGGGCTGTTTGCATTAAATGATAATTATTCTTCCACTTCGATTGTTCCAGAGGGCTGATTAAGGATGATCTGTGAAAAATCCTGGCTTGCTTCTATTCCATGTGCACCATACAAATGCTGGGTCTTTGTGTCAATTCGGGTAGGCTTATCATTATAAAATTTCTGGGTTTGCTGATCCCACCAAAGTTCAGAAGTTCTCAAGGTATCGCCGTTAGTATTGAAAACCATTACACTGTCTCTCAGGTAAACCTTATTAAACGATTCATAATATATTCCATATAGAGCATCTAATTGGCTTTCAACTTTGGTGCTATCATCATAGAAATCTACATGAAGGCTATTTGGAAATTCCGAATACAAAGTATCAGTCTGGTACCTGAGCAGGAGTGGTGCGGTTAGTTTGGCCCTTACCTTGCCTTCCGTACTTAAGTAAGCAAGAATTTGCTTACCCGTTTCTACCATTTCAACTTTTTGGTTCCAATTCTGCACCTGCGTTACATCATTTTCACAAGCCCATAAAAAAAAGCAACTGATCATAAAAAATGATGTTGCTTTTATATTAGACAAATTAAATGGTGAATGCATGATAAACTTTATAAACAATGCAAAACAAGACTTAGTTATACTTCCGTTTCACAAACCAAAGATCACTTAAGGAAAGCCCTACAGATAAACGGAAAAGATTTTCTTTTAGGAGGTTATCGTCATTGCCTCTTTTATTATATTCCATGGCCACGTTAATTACACTAAACTGGCCAGGACTTAATTTATTATAATTAGCCAGGGGCAATCCAAAACCAAGTGTTAATCCCATGGTAGAAAGCGGTTGCTGAACATTAATGTAATCATCCCCAAAATTGAACCCGGCACGGTAAGCCACATTACTCCAATAATTACTGCCAGGCTTTGGTTTTACCTGCGTTCCAATGCGTAGTTCCCAACTATCCTGTACATTATCACTACTTCCAAAAAAACGGAAATCACTCCATTTATTTTGAATATAATCAACACCTATTAACCAACCACCATTTTGAAGTGTTTGGGATTTTTCATACACAAATCCAAGACCCAAACCAGATGGATAAATTACTTCACCCTTAATATCCTTTTGTTCATATACACTATCCAATCGAAAATCACCACTTTCAGAACTGCGAATAAAAGTCTCCCGAATTACATCCTGCGAACCATTCAGGGTATTTTTTAAGTTACCATAAACACCCAGGGTCAAAGAATTTGCATTAGAAACTTTGATCTTATACTGAGCACCCCCACTAAAATAAATATTACCAAAGGAGGATTGGGTACTATGGTTTGAATTATTATAAGCTATCGTATCATTTATAAAAGCACGTTTGGTACTATATTCTTTATTGCCAAAAAGGTAACCGAAAGTACCACCAAAGCTGAAATTTTTAATAGCGAAACCGGTTCCGATAGAAGCCAGGTAAGAACCGCCATTCCCACTAAATTCTGTGAAAGCACTGTCAATAGGCATATTAGTAATCGGATCAAAGATCAATTCGTTCCTGGCAATTTTATAACTAACCCGGCTGATGGGTCTAAGTCCGAAACTCATACCCCAATTATTTTTTATAGGTATTCCGACCTGAACGTATGAGAAAAGGGCATTACTTGCCGTAAATTTTTGGGGCGAATTGCCTTCACGCAAAGTGCGGCTGTCTACATTTATTCCGATATCAAATAATACCCTGCCTGAACTTACCTTTTTAGAATTCTCTTCCAGGTAAGCCTTAAAAGAGGAGTATGATGCAGGGTTATTGAAGTTAATAGAAAGTTGATCAGAATAAGCGGCAGAAATTCCACCCATCCCCCTGTTAATGATATTGGTATTTGGAACAAGATCGCCTATGCCATACCGTGAGTAAGGAGAATTATCCTGGCTAAAGGAAGCAAAGGAGAAAAAACTTATCAAACAAATTGTAAAAAGAGAACGTAAGTCCAAAATTTTATTTTTATTAAACACGAAAATTAAATTAAACGTTATTAACTACACTGATGGCATAAAGGCCTTTAAATATCAAATCGGGGTCTGCAAATATCTCATTTTTAATATGCGAACCCAAAAAGCGAATATCCCCCCCGGTTAAAAGCACGTTAAAGTTCTCAAACCTTTGCTGGTACTCATTTATAAATCCATCTATTTCAAGTGCCATTCCAAGGATAACACCGGCCGTAAGGTTAGTTTGAGTATCATAACCAATTACTGGAACATTCCAGTCGGCGATTGCCAGTGGCAGTTTTGCAGTAAAATGATGCATTGCCTTAAATCTCATTTCCATACCGGGAGAAATGGCACCACCTATAAATTCATTTTTATTATTGATGAAATTATAGGTTACGCAAGTTCCTAAACCTATTACCAGGTTATTTTTATTAGGGTGAAGATGAATTGCCGCAGCTGCCAATGCCAGCCTGTCGGCTCCAATGGATGCCGGCTTATTAACTGGTGTTGTAAAAGGCAATAGGGTTTGATGACTTAATAAATGAAATTGAGTCTTTGCTGCCAGCAATGCTTCTATCTCTTCAGTGTGATTTACAACCGTGGAAAGAATACTTTTGTCAGGTTTAAATTCCTGTAAAAGAGATTGGATACCTGCCAGGTCATTCTCCAGGCTTATATGCTTAATGATGTTTCCATCCTGGAAAACCGCAGCTTTCCGACGGGTATTACCAAAATCAAGACAAAGAGTAAAGCTCATTAAATGAAGGTCATTTTTTAATGGGCGGCTAAAGTAAACAAAAAATCGGAGCTACACATTGAGATCGAAGCCTTCCAGGTTTTTAAAATGTCCGTTTAATTTTACTTTTTCTTTTAAATGCTCCATTTCCGCAACCATCGGAATCACTTTTGCCAGATGTCTTTTCAGGAATTCCTGCCTTTGTTTTTCATTCATCAATCCCAGCAACTCATATTCTTCTTCCAGGGTTAAACCTATATGATGCGCTACATCATATGCTTTCAATTCATTATCCGGTTTTGGAAAGGGTTTAACTACATTCAGCATGCGGTGCAATTCGCGTATACTTTCTACAATCTTCAGCATTAATTTTGGAATACCGCTTTTATAATTGTGCGGATAATTTACAATGGCTCCGCTATAAAGTTTTTCAGGAACTTCTTTGACCACTTCCAGAATCATGAATACATCTTTACCCCTGGTACAAATATCCATTTCACCATTGTCCTCTATGCGTTCAATGGATTTAATTTCAGTTAAAGTGCCATAATCTTTCATTTTTTTGTCTATTACGGCAGGAATACCAAAGTGTTTCTTTTTTGCGATGCAATCCTGGATCAGTTGTTTATAGCGAGGTTCAAAAATATGGAGGTTCAGCTCTTCCCCGGGATATAAAACAATTCCTAATGGAAATATTGGGATGAAATTTGTCATGGCAAAAATTTAAAACAAAAATTTTTCCGCAATTACTGTTCCGTTCCTTGTGATTCCTGGTGCAATTCTTTTAATCGGATATATTTAATAAAAGTATAGTAAGCCGTCATCCGGGCACATATTAAACCGTTTATTCCATCTAAAAATCCCAGGAAAAAAAAATAATATTTTATAAACGCAAATACAGGAGCTAGATAAATTTTTATAACGGATGATCGCTTTCCTGTAAGATGATATTTTTCCGCATTCAATAAGCCATACCGAATAGTTTTTGCAGCGTAATCCGCAACATTTTTAACAGTATAATGTAATACAAACCCTGGTAATGTTTCAATACTGATCTGTGGCGATAATAAAAGACTTTCATGAACAGAAGCATCGTTCCAATTTACCTGTGTACGATTAAATATCCGGACATGCTTATCATTTCCCCATTCTCCAAACCGGAGATGTTGATTCCCTAAAAAATTTTTAAATCGAATGCGGTAAACTATTTTCGGGTCATTGAATGAAATTTGTTGAAGGTTTTGCTTTAGTTTGGCATCAGGTATTTCATCAGCATCCAAATTCAATATCCAATCATAGCGAGCCATTTCTGTGGCTTTTTTTTTGGTCAATCCAAATCCGAGCCACTCACCTTCAATTAACCTTGCTCCCGAATCGGTAACAAGTTGCTGGGTTCCATCCGTACTGCCGCTATCATAAACAACAATATCATCTGTAAATGTTATTACAGATTGGATACATTTATAGATCTGCCCAACTTCATTTTTACAAATGATGACAACAGAAACAGGAATCTTATTTACCGTTTTATCTGGTTGCGTCATACTTTTTATGGAGGTGAATGCCTTTATAAAACCATAATATAAAGAACGAATATAAAAAAACTCCGTACTGCACCTCCAGGCCAATATCAAATAATAATGATAAAGCAGCTGACAAATTCAACATTACCCATATCCACGAATGATTGAATGGATTAATGAAAAATGGAAGCGCCATTACAAAAAGAAAAATAAACATGCCAACCCATCCCGTGCCGGCACCATACATCATCCATTCGCTGCTGGGATAAATTTTATCTTCGTTTATCATTTCGGGATAATGCTGATCGTACCATTCAACCGTTTCGGTACGTATATCTCCAAATCCAACCCCCATGATAGGTGCACTATTCATTACTTGCCAGCCGGCTTTGATAGAAATTAATCGCATCCCATCGTTTGAGCCAGGCATATAAACCTGTTTGTTATAAACAGAAAGATCATACAAATTATACTGAACTCTTTTTTGAAAAGTCGGGAAAACCTGGTAAGCAATAACAGGTATGGTTAACAGGATACATACTGCGGCTAAGCTTCGTTTAATGTTTCGCGTTTTAAAAATGAAATATATGATACCCATAAAACACATGGAATAAAAACAAAGTAAACCCGTTCGGGCCGCCAGGAGATGCAGGTAAACGATTAACCAAATGATCAGTATAATCCAGGCTGCTTTTATGTGGAGTGGAAGTTCTTTTTTTTGCCAAAGTAAATAGGTGGCCAAAAGGATACAGGTGCTCACCATCCAACTAAAACGAACATGATCGTTTTGTAAAGGAGTTATCATTGTTTTAGCCTGCAGATAGCCACTATGCACCGCATCCATATCAACCAGGTAATGCCACATGCTCCACCAGGTAGCGCAGCCCGTTAATAAAATAAGGATAACGGAAAGGGATACCCAATTTTTTTGATGGGTGAAATGATTTGATGCAAATGCAAAAGGCAAAAGCAGTAATGGCAGCTTGATGCGGATTACTGATGACCAGGTATCCATATCCTGGCTCCATAATCCCGAAATAAAAGGCAATAAAAAAAGGAGGCTGATGCCCACCAGGACAGGCTGTTTAAAAAATGATTTTACCTGGTTAATCGGTTTATTAAATTGAAAAGAGGAAAGTATAAAAAGAAACATGGATGCGGACAAAAGAAATCTTGAGAAAAATAAACCGGCTAACATGAGGCCTATGGTTACAGGCAATATCCAGTTACGATGATTCATAAATTTTGACTGACCATTTTTTGCTTTGTATCTTCAAACCTGTTTTAGCAGGAAAAAGTGAGCCTATAATTTAGGTAAACCTACAACATCATTTTTGAACACATGTGGAAGGAATTTCTTCAAAAAATACAAGCGGGAGATGCAAAGGCATTGGCCAGGTCTATTTCATTAATTGAAAATGAATATACCGGGTATCAACAATTATTAACATTGCTTCCCGGGTCTAAAAAAATCAATATCATCGGCATCACCGGTCCGCCGGGTTCTGGAAAAAGTACGCTGACCGATGCATTAATAGAATGTATTACAAAAAGAAATGAAAAGGTGGGTGTTTTATGCGTTGACCCATCTTCACCATTTAACCTGGGGTCTGTGTTAGGTGACAGGATTAGAATGAGTGCCTGGTATAATCACCCGTCCGTATTTATTCGTTCATTGGCAACACGTGGTTCTATGGGAGGATTGCACCCAAAGATCATCGAGATCGCAGACCTGATGAAAGCTTTTCCCTTTGATCATATCATTATTGAAACAGTTGGCGTTGGTCAAAGTGAAATTGAAATTGCAGGACTGGCAGATACAACGGTTGTTGTCCTGGTTCCGGAAGCTGGTGATGATATACAAACAATGAAAGCGGGGTTAATGGAGATTGCGGATATTTTTGTAGTTAATAAGGCAGACAGACCGGGGGCCGACGAATTTGTAAAAAATCTTCGCATGATGATGGCTCCGGAGTTTCATCACCAACAAAATACAATACCGGTGTTAAAAACGGTGGCTTCTCAAAAAACAGGAGTTGAAGATTTGTATACAGCCATCGTTCAACATGCCTCAACAACGGTGATAAATAATCGAAAATACTGGTTGCTGGCGGAAAAAGCCTGGCACCTGATTCAACATAAAAGAATGATGGATATTTCAAAAACCGAAATAAAACTTGAACTGGAAAAAGCTTCAATAGAACCAGGTTTTAATTTCTATCGATTTATAGATCGCTACTGACCTACATGTCCTGGTTTACAAAAATATGGTTTTCACCTTGTAGATAAAACGTAAAATTATACTTGCCGGTTGCTGCAAAAACAGCATCTGCACAACCCGGTTTAAAACGATCGTGCAATTCTAATGCTATCATTTTTACCTTAGGCAACCAATCCGTATTTTTTTCAAAAATTTCTTTTTCCGCGCCTTCCACATCAATTTTCAACAGGTCAACGGTTTTCCAATTTTGTAAACGCATTATTTCAGAAACGGTAAGTGCGGCAATAGATCCTTCCTGGTATCCAGGCAGCACTTCGACCCTAAAAGCATTATTACCTTCATTAGTATGTGTAATCACCAAATGCCCGGATTGATTCCATAGACCGGCCAGCATTGGATGTACATTCCCGTACAATTTTACATTGTTCTTTAACCAATTAAAATTTTCCAGATCCGGTTCAAGGGAAACAATGGATGCGGCAGGATACTTTGATGCAAAATAAGCCGATGTAAGACCGATGTTTGCGCCAGCATCAATAATGGTTAATGGCTTAAAATCTCCGGGAAGCTTATATTCCTCCTTAAGTATCACCTCTTCAAATGTGGCGTAATCATAAGGGTTGTTTCGAAGACAAACCGGGTGAGTTAATTTTTTAAGTTTCCAGCCCTTGTATTGGCCTGACTTCATTTTAAAATAAATGGAGATGGCTTCGTTCAACGATAAATATTTCCTAAGCAACGAAAACCTCGACATAATTTTCATATTTTGATAATCCGATAGAATCAAAAGTAATAAATGAACCCATAATTAAACCTTGTAAAGCAATTACGTTATTTTCACATTCTTAAATAAAAGTAAAATGCGTTCATGCGATCAATCATCTTTTTATCAGTGATGAATGGTGCCGGCTGGGGTGGCAGCGAAGAACAATGGTATCAACTGGCATTATATTATGCAAAAAAGAAAATTAATACAACTGCGGTTTTTTTTGATTGGCCTGAAAAAGCAGCTAAAATAAAAGCATTGCAAGATGCTGGTTGCCATGTTTACCTTTTACCACAAAAAAATAAGTCGTTACTCTATAAATGGAAACTTCGCCGCCAATTAAATAAAATTTCTTTCCAGGAATTTGATCATGCATTTATCAACCAGGGCGGTTGGGAGGATTTATTACATGCACCTTTTAAAAAACTGTATCAAAAGCTTCCTCCTTACATATTATGTTTTCACAATTATCAAACAGGCAGCAGGTTATCTGCAAAAAAATTAATCTTGATTAAATCGTGGGTGAAAAATGCCATGTTGAATATTTCGGATGCACAGAAAACTTTTAATGTTCTGGAAAGCAATTTCAATCTTAATATCCTTCGTAAAAAAGTGATGTACAACCCGATTATTTTCCCTGTTCCATCATCTGCAAGTCCATATCCCAAAAATGAAATCATGCAATTCGTCATGCTGGCTGCACTCGATACAGAAAGAAAAGCACAGGATATTTTAATAAAAACGCTTTCATCACAAAAATGGATTGAGCGTAATTGGGTTTTACACTTATATGGTGATGGCCCGGACCGCCATGCACTTGAACAATTAATTCATTTAAAAAAACTTCAAGAAAAAATTTTTTTAAAGGGTCACACGAACAAGGTGCAGGAGGTTTTATTGCAGACTAATTTGGTATTACAATGCACTCATATTGATGCGATGCCTATTAGTGTAACAGAAGCCATGGCTATGGCCAGACCTTGCATGGTAAGTTATATTGGTGATATGCCATTATGGGTTAATGATCAAAATGGTTTTATTTGCCATGATGTTTCTACCTTTTCTTTAGATGAGACATTGGATAAAGCATGGGAATCAAAACATCATTGGGAAGGCCTTGGTAAGGAAGCATTCCTGACTTTTAAAAAAATGTATCCTGAACCTTACATTGAAAAACTTGCATCTGTAGTTGAAGAAGCGATCCCTAATTCCAATAATTCCGAAACAGCTTAATAGGATTTGAAGATAAAAAAATGGAACCAATAAAAAGTGAAAACAAAATTTACTTTTCACTACGGAACCATCGATAGCCTATATATCCCATAATAACCAATGGCGCAAAAGCCAGGTACATAATGCCAGCATTCAGATCCTGGGCCGGACCTTCACCAAGCTGTTGGGCAGTTCTGGTACAAATGGAACACTGAGCAAAGCTGGCGATGTTTATAAATAAAAACAATATTACAAGCCTGGTTTTTTTACTATTTCTATATATAAATTGCCTGAACATTTGACGCAAAATTAAGCATGAATAAGGGATTAAAAAAGTGAGGATATTAAAGTATTCCAGCCAGGTTCCTATATATAACTAAAAGGCCCGCCAGACTTGCATATATTCATTAAAATTATTACATTAACATTCGTATTGATCCAATTTCCTGTGTTGAAAAGACCCATATTAATCATATCGATCTTTCTTACGGTTTGTTATACCGCTCCTGCACAACCCACAGAAATAAGTGGTGTGGTCAATTCCTATCATAAAGTTGTGGATGTTATTACTGCAAAATCATGTGTACGGTTAAATAATACTACAGGCCTCTCAAATAACGATAAAGTGATGTTGATTCAAATGAAAGGCGCTGATATCAGTTTAACTAATAACAGTGCTTTTGGAAACATCACATCCTTAAATAATGCAGGTAATTACGAGATTAACCAGATCTGTAATGTTATAGGTGATTCTGTTTTTTTAAGTTATACAATTTTGAATAATTATACACCTGATGGCAAAGTTCAATTGGTAAGAATTCCTGTTTATACAGATGTCCTTGTAACTGATTCCCTGAAAGCGGCTCCATGGGATAATGCGACAGGTTTAGGAGGTGTACTTTCCATACAGGTTGATGGTACACTTACTTTGGATGCCCCGGTATCCGCATCAGGAGCAGGATTTAAGGGAGGAAGTTTTGTGACTAGTTCTGGTTCTTGTTTTAGTAACACATTTACCAGCTATTATTATAATGGAAATAATACCAGCCCTCAAAACGGGGCTTTTAAGGGAGAAGGAATTGTTGATTTGATGGCATCGCAAAGTGGGGGAAGAGGTCCGGCGGCAAATGGAGGCGGAGGCGGTAATAATCACAATAACAGTGGGGCTGGTGGCAGCAACCTGACAAATGGTGGGGATGGTGGCGGAAATTCAAGTACCACCGGATGCACTGGAGATATACACGGTTTAGGAGGAAATTTGTTAAGCTCTAATAGTGGACAAAAAATATATTTAGGCGGAGGCGGTGGGGCAGGACATGCAAATAACACTACGGTTTCTTCAGGTGGCGGAAACGGAGGCGGGATCATTTTTTTACAAGCAGGCACCATTGAATCTAATGATCAAACAATTTTATCTAATGGAAAAACTGGAGGAAATACCACAGGTGATGGAGCATCAGGTGGTGGTGCCGGCGGTACGATAATCATGAATGTAGGAAATTATTCAGGAAATCTTTCAATTGAAGCAATTGGTGGAAGGGGAGGCAATGAAAACAATGAATTGATATTAAATCGTTGTTATGCAGATGGAGGCGGGGGTAGCGGAGGAGCCATTTATTTTAATGATGTACCAACCATTAGTTATTTAGTTTCAGGTGGAAGCAATGGAATTATAACAAATAGTAACAATTGTGCTTCATTAATAAATGGATTGCCTGGTGATGATGGTCAAACATTTTTAAATTATACTTACACTGCATCCACAACTCTTGCAAATGCTTGCAGCCTGATTTTACCGGTTACATTAATCTCCTTTTCTGCAAAAAAAAATCAAAACAATACCCACTTAATTTGGGAAGCAGGCAACATTGATGAATTGGAAAAATTTGAAATTGAACATAGCATGAATAGCCGGGACTGGATTGCAATTAAAACAGTTGAAGCAACTGAATCACCATATTATCAATGGAATCATGCAAACAAATTGATTGGCCATCAATTTTATCGTTTAAAAATACATGATACACATGGTAGCTGGAAATACTCTCATGTAGAAAAGATTTATAGGAATAATCAACCTGATTTTTCTGTATTTCCAAACCCCGCCAAAGACAATTTATATATATCAGGAGACCTCACCCAATTTTCTATAATCCGTTTAACGGATATTTCAGGGAGAATAATACTTACTAAAAAAATTACGGAAAATAAGCTTACCCACCAATTATCATTACCTGCATTAGTACCTGGCATCTATATGATGCACGCAAATGGCCAGGTCCAAAAAATAATAATCCATTAATGATCAAATAAAAGCCACCGGAAATCCGGTGGCTAGAACAAATTGATAATCCCAATTATGAGAATTACTTATTATCCAATGCTGTATTTATAAGAAAGGCAAGATTACCACGATGAGCTTTTGTTTCTTCATTTGTGGAAACCGCTTTCGTTATTTGAGCTTTGACCTTTCTCAAAGTATTCAGGGCCGCTGCATGAGAAACATCATCATAGGTTGTATTTTTCGGATCAGCCATCGTTATAAGTTGTTTAACAAATGCTGTTTGAAGATACTGACGATACACGTTCACATTTTTGGCAATATCTACACTAAAAATATTTTTTTGTAAGTCATTCATCATATCCGCAACACTGTATTGATTACCATATAAACGGCTATTTGTCATACGTTGTAAAGTAGCCGGGTGTAACAGATGTAATAATGCTCCCTGGACCTGGAGGCTCATGATATTTCCTGTTACTCTAAAGTCATCACCGTTCCCTGTCTGGTTAAAACCACGGCGCTGCGGCTGCAGGTAAGCAAAAACATCTGCATCAACATCAAAAGCATTGGGTGAAAAAACATTTTTATTCAATACATCCATAGCTCTTTTTTGCATTTCCAAACTCACAGGTGTATAAGGTTTATTTCCTGATTTTTGTCCTGGAAAACTTCTATCTACATATATTCCACCTACATATCGGCTCACTGTAGAAATCATTTGCATACGCTGACCATTTAATATATTGTACCTGGACCTTAATTCTGCATAAGATTGATCAGGTTTGCTATATTTCTGAACCAGCTTTTCCATTGTCTGGTTAAGCAGTTTAAAGCGATCTTCTGCATACCCAATGGCATCATTACTCATATCACTTACATTCACCCGTGGATCCATTGCTTTACCTGGCGCTCTCATATCATCACCGTCATTTCCAAATGCCAGTTTTGGATCGGTACTGCGGGAAAGAATTTTATTCAATCCTGCTTTCTCTTCATTCTCACTAAAAGGAGTATAACCAAATTCAATAGCCCATAAATCATAAGGACCTGCTTTGGTAGTATAATAATCTCCTTGTTTAGTGCGATCTAATGCAACATTAACAGCTGGATAATCCATTACCGAACCAGTTAATCCTAATTTTTGCGTAATCTCTTTATTATTTACTTCAGTTCGTGAAAGCATTTGGCTCGCCATCATATTATGGTTTAAACCCAGTGTATGACCCATTTCATGCATAATAAGGAAATAGAGAAATTGTTTATGCATTTCCTTTAATTCAGCTGGAGGAGCATCGGCTGCATCCAAAATCGTCATTCCTGTGGTGAGCTGTGCTTTTAGTTCACCTGCCAAGGTGCACATTGCCAGGTGAGGTTTATCCATTCCGGGAAAGTTCATGTCTGACGGGGAAGAGGGACCACTAAATAATTCATCAATAAAAGGAACTGCACTTCCGGAGAACCATTCCACCGTAATATCAGATCCCAGAATCTGGCCTGTGCGTGGATTTACAAAACTTGGCCCGATAGCCCCATAAGAAGGCTGAGCCGATGATACCCAGCGAATCACATTGTACCGGATATCGGCTGGATCCCAATCTGCATCATCAGGCATAATTTTCATCACAACAGCATTCTTAAAACCTGCCTTTTCAAAGGCTTCGTTCCAACGCAATCCTGCATCCACAATTACATCCCGGTATTCCAAAGGTGTTGTGTTCTCAACCCAAAAAACAATTGGTTCAACCGGTTCACTGATTGTGGCACTGGGATCCTTTTTTTTCAGGTTCCAACGATGGATTTTATCCTTATATGGAACAGGACTTATACTGGTCTGGTTAGTTACCTGTTGGGTAAAATATCCAACCCGTGGATCATCCATGCGGGGTCGAAAATCATTTTCAGGCATTTCGATAAGGCTATGTTGCATGCGTACCCGGATATAACGGGCATCTGTAATCGCAGGTCCCCCGCTAACTAAAGGAGCGGGATTGTCATAAGCCATATCTACAATAATATCCGTGTTATCAGGAAATGATCTAACGTCGTGATAGCGTGATTTTCCTGCATTATAATTGCCCAAATTAAATGCGAACTGGGAGTTGGGACCCGGGGGGAAAACAGGCTTTATAGGATCCAGTTTATCACTGATAAATAAACCATCAGCACTAACCAAATATCCGCCAGCATCCTCTGCCATCACTTTTTCAGAAATGAATACTGCATCAGGCTTGTCTACCATGGCGGTTTTACTTACGGGATTATTTTTATCGTACCAAAAACTGGTATTAACCCGTGCAAATTCCATCTTATCAAAAACTTTTTGCAGCTTGAATACAAAAGTGGCGCGGTGCATACTCTGATTCAGGTATAACTGAGTGGGACCATTAATGGAAAAACTCTGGTAAATATATTCCTTACCTAATTGATCTTTTTTTACATATAACTGTATGCTGCCGGTTGCTGTATCCTGATAAAGCGTAAACATGCCATCAATTTTCCGGCTGCTTTTAACCTTGTCGGTAATGCTTGCAGGTGGTTTTTCCTTTTTTACGGTATCAACTTTTGGAGGTTCCGGAGTTTGGTTTTTTTTATTTTTCTTCTGGGCTGATATATCGGTAAGCATACCGAATAATGGAATCAGCAAAAGCAACAAGTTTCTTTTCATAAAATGCATTTTTAGGTAGTGTGTAATTTAAGGTTATAAGTGGTTTTAAGGCAAAGATTGGGATAAGTGTAGAATTTTAAGGATGGATTGGCTTTATGGATTACCAGCGAATAATAGATTCAGAAAATCAAATGTAAATTTCAGCTTTACAATATAGGGCATTCCTGAATATAAATAAACCACCGGGGATACCGATGGTTTGAATCATTTAGTTTACAAAAGTTTTACAACCTAAATCTATTTCCAGATTGTTAAGCGGACTCCGCACTCATTCTCTTTTGTACTTTTTTACGGTCATCTTCATTCAGAATAACTTTACGCATCCTGATATTTTTGGGCGTCACTTCTATACATTCATCCTGTTGTATATATTCCATACATTCTTCCAGGTTCATTAATGTTCTTGGTGCAATGCGGCTGGCATCATCACTACCACTGGCGCGATGGTTGGTTAATTTTTTTGCTTCAGTAGCATTCACAACCAGATCTCCTGGTTTAATATGTTCTGCAATGATCTGGCCTGCATAAACTTCTTCATTTGGTTCAATGAAGAATGTTCCCCTATCCTGTAATTTATCAATGGAATAACCGGTGGTTTTTTCAGTCGTTTTAGAAAGCAATACCCCATTATTCCTTCCGGGAATATGTCCTTTCCAGGGTTTATATTCAACAAAACGATGAGCCATAACCGCCTCACCGGCAGTATTGGTTAGCATTTGTGAACGCAGCCCGATCAATCCTCTTGAAGGGATTTCAAATTCAAGATGCTGCATAGTTCCTTTAGTTTCCATGACCTGCATTTCACCTTTCCGTTGTGTAACCAGGTCAATTACTTTCCCGCTGAATTCCTGTGGTACATCCACAACCAGGTTTTCAAAAGGTTCGCATTTCTTGCCATCAATTTCTTTTACCAAAACCTGTGGTTGTCCTACAGTTAATTCATACCCTTCCCTGCGCATAGTTTCAACCAAAATTCCTAAATGAAGAATTCCACGTCCAAAAACTAAAAAGCTGTCTGCACCATCAGTATCTTCTACTTTTAAGGCAAGATTTTTTTCAGTTTCTTTCATCAGGCGATCACGCAGGTGACGAGAGGTAACATATTTCCCATCCTTTCCAAAAAAAGGTGAATTGTTAATACTGAAAAGCATGCTCATGGTTGGTTCATCTACACTGATTACAGGTAATGCTTCAGGATTTTCTATATCGGCAATCGTATCACCAATATTAAAATCTTCGAGACCTACCACAGCACAAATATCTCCGGCGATAACTTCGGTAACTTTCTTTTTACCCAGTGATTCAAAAATATATAATTCTTTAACTCTTGATTTTTTAATAGAGCCATCTGCCTGCATTAAAGCAATTGGCTGGCCTTCTTTGATGACTCCCCTGGCTACTTTACCAATGGCAATTCTTCCTAAAAAGGATGAATAATCAAGAGAAGTAATTTGCATTTGCAAATGCCCCGTACTGATCTTAGGTTCCGGAACATATTTTATAATGCCATCCAGTAATGGGGTGATATCATCGGTTTGTGTTAATGAATCATTGAACCAGCCATTTTTTCCCGATCCATAAAAAGTAGGAAAATCAAGTTGCTCTTCTGTAGCATCGAGGTTGAAAAATAATTCAAAGACTGCATCATGAACTTCATCCGGACGGCAATTAGGTTTATCCACTTTATTGATTACCACGATTGGTCTCAGGTTTAAATGCAAAGCTTTCTGCAATACAAAACGCGTTTGGGGCATAGGCCCTTCAAAGGCATCAACCAATAAAATAACACCATCTGCCATTTTTAATACTCTCTCTACTTCTCCCCCAAAATCAGAGTGACCTGGAGTATCGATCACATTAATTTTTACATCTTTATACACCACCGCCGCGTTCTTACTGAAAATAGTTATTCCTCTTTCTTTTTCCAGGTCATTACTATCCATAATCAAATCACCAGTTTCCTGGTTGCTTCTGAATACATTTGTTTGATGTAGTATTTTATCTACCAAAGTCGTCTTCCCGTGGTCAACGTGGGCAATTATAGCTATGTTTCTAATATTCATTCAACGCATTTTTTTGGAGGCGCAAAGGTAAGCTAAAACAACGGGGCTACAAGAAAAAGGCCAAACATTAATAACACGATAACGTTCAAAGAAACGTTTAAACCTATTAAATCTTTTACATTAGCTTTAAATATCATTACTCTTGTATATGAAATTTCTTAAAATTGCCGGTTTTTTACTCCTGATTCTCATTTTGATTTATTTTTTAGGACCAACACCCAGTGTACCGGTATATGCAAAAAATCTCCCGGAAATTCCTGCATCACCTGATGATCTGGAATATTATATTTTGGAAAAAGAAAGCAGTTTAACCTTAAAACCAGATAATCAGGCAAGGATTATATGGAACGATTCAATTATAAAAAATAAGACCGAATATTCAGTTGTATACCTGCATGGGTTCAGTGCCAGCCAGGAAGAAGGTGATCCTGTACATATAAATTTTTCCAGACGGTATGGCTTTAATCTTTATTTATCAAGATTAGCAGATCATGGTGTTCAAAGTGATGAACCTATGTTAGAACTTACAGCGGAAAAACTCTGGCAATCAGCACGGGAAGCTTTTGCCATTGGAAAACAACTGGGAAATAATGTGATCCTGATGGCAACATCAACCGGTGGAACCCTGGCTTTAAAATTAGCTGCTGAATATGATGATATCGCTGCACTCATTTTATTATCCCCCAATATTGCCATTCATGATGATGCTGCAAAAATGCTGAACAACCCCTGGGGTTTACAAATTGCAAGGATGATGAAGGGTAAGTATATGGTTTCAAAAGATACAACGGAGATCTATAAACGTTATTGGCACCACCGGTACCGGATGGAATCCACTGTTCAATTACAGGAGTTACTGGAAACTACCATGAAAGGTTCTGTATTTGAAAAAGTAAAAGAACCTGTTTTGCTGATGTATTATTTCAAGGATGAAGAGAACCAGGATCATGTGGTAAAAGTTTCTGCTATGCAACGGATGTTCAGGCAACTTGGCACTGATTCGACTTTGAAAAAGGAAATAGCTGTGCCCGGGGCGGGAGATCATGTAATAGGTTCATACATCAAATCGAAAGATATAGAATCCGTTCAACAGCAATCTTACCTGTTTGCAGAAAAAGTATTGGGATTGAAACCTTTGAAAACAGGTGAACCCATGACTACAGGGACTGAATGATCAAAAATACAAACCAGTTTATTTAATACTTCCTGGTCATAATGAATATTCTGCCTATTTCAGGTACTTATCAAACCAATCGATAAATAATTTTTCATCGGTTTCTGAATTTTCCCATCCATGACCTGCATCTTTGATTATTACCAATTGGTTTACGATACTAACATCATTCAACTTCCTGACCAGGATCTCTGATTGTTGCAATGGAACCGTTTTGTCAGCATCACCATGAATAATTACAACCGGAGGATCATCAGTTGTAACTGAATACACAGGAGAGTATTGTTTGGAAATTTCTAATTTTTTTTGTGCGTCCGTAACAGCTGTATAGGTATTGCTGCTATCACTCCATACTTTAAAGTCAAAAGCAGAAGCAACGCCGGCCCTGACCAACAGCTGTTGAAGAACCGACAGATCAATGCCTGATTGACCCCAGTTTAAGAAATCGGTTGGAGGATAAAATACAGCAATAGCCTGAACTCTGTCCGATACCCGGTCTACCGGATCTTCAGCATTTTCTTTTTTGGTATCATCAGATAATCCTGCCATCAGCGCTAAATGTCCTCCTGAGGATTGGCCGGTTATGCCAATATGATTTTCATCTACGTTGAACTTTCGGGCATTATACCTGATAAATTGAACAGCCCTTTTTATATCTGCCACCGCATCCGGAATAGTATACCGTGGCTGCGAGCCGTGCATAACTACAAAAACAGTGTATCCTTTATCGGTGTAAATTTTATTCCTTTTCGCAAATCGTTCCGCATTGATAATTCCTGACCGCCAATTGCCACTGGCTATGCTAACGATTGCTTTAGTTTTTTGATTGTTTTTCGGTGTTAACATAAACATCGTTAACGCCATTCCATCCTTTCTGCCATAAATTAATTCAGTTTTTGTAAAATTATCATTGTCATCCGCCTGTTGCATTTGGGCAAAAGCAATGGTTGGAAAAAACAACAACAAATAAATTATTTTTTTAGTAAAGTTCATTTTGAAATTTTTAGAGGTTTTATTTATTTTATTCAAGATGGGTATTTTATTCTATATAATCATGTAAAAAAATGAAATTCGCTATTAAAATATTTTTCTCCAAAGCCATATAAACAGGCTGACAAACACGCTTAATAAAATCATGGTGGCGATGGGAAAATAGAAACGGAAGTTTTCTTTCTCTACCCTGATATCACCGAGCAATTTCCCGATCCAGTGTAATTTGTCATGAAATGAGCCATGATGAAACTATCAACAACCGGGATGTTTATTGGCGAATTACATTTGGCTAATTAAAAATAAAAAAGAAACAAATGAAAAAAATAAATGATCACTCCCAATAAAACGATCACTATTCCTGCAATGATGATGTATTTACCCGTGTCAGATTGCATGTAGCCTAAAATTACCTGTAATTGATTTAACTATCAAAATCGTAATTTGCCCACCACAAAAAATAATTTAATATGCCATCATCCAAAATAGCCGGCATCGGAATGTATGTTCCGGAGAATGTTATTACCAATAATGACCTGAAAAAATACATGGACACCAGCGATGAGTGGATCCAGGAACGAACCGGAATAAAAGAAAGAAGATATGCCCATCGAACAGATGAAACAACCACCACCATGGGCGTGGAAGCAGCTAAAATAGGGATTGAAAGAGCAGGCATTACTCCACAGGATATTGACTTCATTGTATTCGCAACCTTATCTCCCGATTATTATTTTCCCGGTTGCGGAGTGTTGGTGCAAAGGGCATTGAAAATGAAAGAAATCGGCGCATTGGATGTACGAAACCAGTGCAGTGGATTTGTATATGCATTAAGTGTAGCCGACCAGTTTATAAAAAGTGGCATGTACAAAAACATATTGGTGATTGGCAGTGAAAAACATTCATTCGGTTTGGATTTAACTACACGCGGCCGCAATGTTTCGGTAATTTTTGGAGATGGCGCAGGTGCTGTTGTATTGCAGCCCACCAATGAAACTACAACAGCAGGCGGTAAAAGAGGAATACTAAGTACGCACTTGCACAGCGATGGTGAAAGCGCTGAAATACTGGCCATGTATAACCCGGGTACACATGCCAATCATTGGTCAACCGAAAAATTCGCGGATTTTAATGATGCTGAAATGGCAGACATGTTTATGAGCCATGCCATGATTGAGAATGCACAGTTGTTTCCCAACATGGATGGTCCGGCGGTATTTAAAAAAGCCATCGTGAAATTTCCCGAAGTGATTCTGGAATCGTTGCAGGTAAATGGATTAAGTGCTGCAGATTTAAATTTATTAATCCCGCACCAGGCCAATCTTCGCATCGCCCAATTTGTTCAACAAAAATTAGGATTAAAAGATGAACAGGTTTACAATAACATTCAACGCTACGGAAATACAACAGCCGCATCTATTCCCATCGCTTTATGCGAAGCCTGGCAGGAAGGAAAAATTAAAAAAAATGACCTCGTTTGCCTGGCGGCGTTTGGCAGCGGCTTTACCTGGGCAAGTGCATTAATTCGCTGGTAAAATAAATCGGATGCGCAGAAAAGCGATTTTTATTATTAATCCCATTTCAGGTACACAAACCAAATCGGGTATACGATTTCTTGTAGAAAAAAAGCTGGCTGCAGCAAATATATCCTGCGTTGTTTTTCCATCAGTGGCCAGTGGTGATTACTTTTTTTTAAAAGAGATCATTGATGACCAACATATTACCGATGTTTTAATCGCAGGTGGTGATGGTACGGTAAGTCAAGTTATTGGTAGTTTGTTAGATGTTCAGGTTCGTTTCGGCATCATTCCCTGCGGCTCGGGAAATGGACTTGCTTTAGCGGCATATATTCCTGCACAACCTGCTAAAGCCATTGATATTTTTGTTAAAGGAAAATCTGTTCGCACGGATGGTTTTTGGGTAAATGGAAAATTTGCCTGTATGTTATGTGGTTTAGGTTTTGATGCAAAAGTGGCACAGGATTTTGCCAATCAACCTAAACGGGGACTAACCACATATATCAACCAGGTGATTAAAAATTTCTTTTCAGCAGTCACTTATTCTTTTAAATTAAAATTTGGAAACAAATTTATTGAAACGGAAGCTTATTTCATCTGTGTTGCCAACAGTAACCAGTTTGGAAATAATTTCACCATTGCTCCGCAAGCCAATCTTTCAGATGGTTTGCTGGATGTGGTTATTGTTACTAATCAAAATAAAATAAGTGTACTGATACAAACACTCATCCAGGTAACCGGCTGGAACAAATTAGAAGATCAAACTTTTACGGCTGGTAAAAAAGGAGTGATTTATTTTCAAACCGATAAATTAACCATTTACAATAAAAGCGATGCGCCATTACATATTGATGGCGATCCTGCCGAAACTTCAAACAAATTTAAATTTGAGATCATCCCAAAATGCTTTTCACTTATTCAGCCTTAGAAGGAATGGGTGTTACCTGTTGGTTAAAAAGTTGCTGAACTTTTTGAAAATTTTCAATGTTTTTTTTCCATTGCATGCTTAAAAAGATATCACGCTTTTCCCGTTGTGTAAGGTGAAAATTAAGCGGTGCTCTTGTTTCGGCCGTTTCAGACGCATACTGAAAAAATACCCTGGTTAATGGATAATCAATACTGGCCGAGTAATAAGCAAGCATGTCATTTTGAGAAAATTCCATGATGTTTCCCCAGTTATGCTGCAATAGTAAGAATGGTTTAGTTGCCTGCTCTGTAATATTATCAGACAGGTATGGATACTCCCAACCACCGGGTTCCCTGTCTCTCAATTGTACTATCAATACTCCCCGGGTATTATGCTGTATCCAATCTTCAAACATATGTATGAACCGGATGGCAGTTTCCTGACCGTAATTATCTCTAAGACCACCATCCATAACATCAATTACAGGGTTGGAAGGCAACCATACATTGGGCAGTACAATGGGAAAAGTGGCATTCATGCGCAATGCGGTAAGCATTCGTAAATTGTAAGGATCCTGTAATTTGAAAAAAGCAGTAAAATCTATAGCATCAGGCGACAGATCCAGTGTTACAGAAGTATCTACCAAAGGTTTCATCATAAAACGGATCGGCTGCGTGCTGATCAGCATTCTTCTTGCATCCCGTGTAACTACCGAACTAAAAAACATCAGAGGTATGTTAGCATTAAATTCATCATCCTTGTAATCAATTAATCTTTTATCCAATAATTTCCTTGTATTGACATTCAGTTTTTCTTCAAAAGCATATGCCCGGTCTTTAATGTAAGTATATGGACCCACCTGGAATTTTTGGGCCGGAGAAATTAGATCTCTCGCAACAAAAGATGAAAAAACAGGATTCAATAAATCGCCACTGATATCATCAACATATTTATTATCATATAAATTAATCTCAGCATTTTGTTGGCTTTGTAAATACAACTCCCGGAAATAAGAAGCACCAAGCATTCCACCGGAAGCACCTGTAATTAAAAATGTTTTTTTCATAAGGCTGCCATGTGTTACACTATCCAGTTGCTGCAAAATATTCATAGTAAAAGTGGCGCTTCGGCTGCCACCACCACTGGTTGTAATAATGACCAATAAAGGGTTTTCACTGTCTTGCTTTTTCTTCCAATTTTCAAGAACTAATATCATATTGGCACTGTCAGCAGTAATATTTTCGGGCATGCTTAACTGTGAAAGTGTAGCCGGACCGTAAACCGGTCTCTCAGTTTTATTATTATAATTAAGGCCATATGCCTTGTTACGCGGATCTATCCATTCCCATTTATAAAAAAGATTTAAAACAATGATCAGCATGATAAGATATGGAACACTCCAACTTTGCAAAAAATAGGCAAATGCACCGGATACTCCTATTAAAATGGCAAAGAAAATAGTGATGCTGGCGGCAGCAGGTATCTGAAAGAATGTATGTTCCAGAAAAAAACCCACTATAATAAGAATAAGAAATGCAACCAATATGGAGATGACGGATGCAAAATGATGGCGTTTAAAAATAGTATCTAAAAAATTATGACTGTAATGCGAAACATCACGGACACGTTTACGTGTAAAAAAAGAATCCAGGTACCATTCAACCCGCATTATTTGTTGCTGTTGCCAAAATTCAGAATTCGGCTGTAGTTGTAGAACATCAACATGATTTGAAAAACCAGGTTGCATACCCCTGAAAATTGTACGATCAGCACCAAAAAAATATAAAAAACTAATGGTAAGGATAAATACAAGACCCACCAAAAATCCGCCGGCCAGGAACATAAATTCCATATTTCCGATCAACTCTTTGTACCTGTCAAAAATGTAAGCCTGTACTAAATAAAATAACAGGAAAAAAATGGGTATAATACTATTGTTTATGCAATATTTTAAAAATGGATTTGATGAGGTGGCTAGAAATTTAAAATGCTGGCTGAAAAGAATAAAGGTTGTTATGTTCCAACTCATGATGAACATACCGATAGCCATACCCACTAATGCTGTACTAAATGAATTAACCACGCCAAGGTATTCGGGAGCCAGGAATAATGAATCGGCGCCAAAGGTTTTCATCAATTGACCATCAACTACCCCAAATAATACAAACCAGAAAATAAGTAATACCTGGTATTTTCTAAAATGCAGAAACACCAGTTGAATGGGTAATGAATAATAAAATCCGCGCAGGTAGGCTTTCATAAGCAAGGTTTAGAACGGCAGTCATTTGAATTGCATTTAAAAATAACATTTAAATGCTGCGCTTTCAAATACTGCTGTTCAAAAATATATCAATCTTATTTTTTTAACAGGAAGATCATATTTACTAAAGAAAGCAGGAACATCATGGCCACTAACTGGTGCAATTGCGCCATCCATTCAAATATACCCCAATGATTTGGAATAATTTTCAGGCTGCTAATCACTGCAAGGATTCCCAGTAAAACCTGGATGATCACCCAGATCAAGGGCCACTTCTTCTGGCTGTTATACCATTTTGAGCCGTTAAATTTATAAGCTTTAAAAGTCCATACAATTACCAATAGAAATAAAAGATAAGCCAGGTTGCGGTGAATAAAATGAATGGTGATCTTGTTCTCAATTAAATTCAGCAGTCCATCCGGTGCACCAAACATAAATTCTGGAAAATAACTCCCATTGATATCCGGCCAGGTATAAGCTGCTGTTGCGGCTTTATGACCTGCCATGAGCGCTCCATAAACAAATTGAATGACCAGGAAAGCAATCAGCACCCAGGTAAAATTTTTTAATGCCGGGTAATGGACTTTTTGGTGTGCGGGTACTAACAACTGCAAGGCAAACCAATAAGTATAACAAAGCAGTCCCATGGCAAAAATAAAATGCAAAGCAAGCCTTGTTGGTTTTACATAAACTGCATCACCGGTTAGTCCGCTGGCAACCATGATCCACCCTACAGCACCTTGCAAAGCACCCAGGAGGAAAAGAATGATCAAGGGTTTGACCATTTCCTTTTTAAAATATCCGCGTACTAAAAAATAAATAAATGGTATTAGAAACACTATACCCAGCATTCGGGCCCAAAAACGGTGAAACCATTCCCAGAAAAATATGAATTTAAAATCCCGCAATGTAAAATCCGCATTCAATAATTGAAATTGGGGAGTGCCTTGATATTTCTGAAACGCTGATTCCCATTGTTGTTGATTCAAAGGCGGAAATGTTCCGGTTATAATATTCCATTCGGTAATGGATAGTCCGGATCCTGTTAACCGGGTAATACCCCCTAATAAAATTTGAATGATCACCATTGCTACACCAATCATTAACCAATTGGCAACGGCAGCTTTTGAATTTTTTTGTACCAGCGTCTCAGACATATTGCGTGCAAAGGTAAACAGTCATTGTTTGTTTATAGCTTTTCCCCATAGTAAATCAAATGTGACGGCATGTATACTGAATGTGGAAATTTAATAGCCCAAATATTTGATTAGAAAGATTTGCATTGGTTTCTTTACTAAAAAAAGATTGCTGAAAATTTATCACCAGGACGAATTACTTGAAGCCGGCTGCGATGAAGCGGGTCGTGGATGCCTTGCGGGACCAGTATTTGCCGCCGCCGTTATTTTACCAAAAGACTTTTTTCAGATCACCCTAAATGATTCTAAGCTGTTAACGGAAAGGGAACGTAACGAGTTAAGGCCGTATATTGAAAACAAGGCTTTGGCTTTTTCGGTTGCAAGCTTGTGTAATAAAAAAATTGACCAGTTCAACATTTTGAATGCATCTATAAAAAGTATGCATATTGCCGTAAAGAAATTAAGTGTTCAACCAGGAATGTTATTGATTGATGGCAATCGATTCAAGAAATATAAAAAAATTCCTCATTGCTGTATTATCCAGGGAGATGGAATATATTCTTCTATTGCGGCTGCCAGCATCCTGGCAAAAACCTATCGAGATGATTACATGAAGAATTTACATCACAAATATCCCAAATATAACTGGCAGCAAAATAAAGGATATGCAACGCTTGAACACCGGGATGCGCTCAATAAATATGGTCCTACCATGTACCATAGAAAAAGTTTCCGGTTAATATATAATGATGAGACTAATATGCAGACGATCGAACAAAATTTTGATGGTGAACTGATCATTTAAACAATCTCTTCAGTCCATTCACCTAAACCCTTTCGCACAAGAACCGGTTCATCACCAGTACAATCAATAACTGTTGAAGGTTGATAGCCTCCTATTCCACCATCCACAATAATATCCACCGGGTGCTGAAAGCTTTCAAACATTATTTCCGGATCGGTATATTCTTCCAACATTTCTCCGGGAAGTGATGCACTCAATATGGGTCTGCCTAATTCTTTTACGATAGCGCAGGCGATCTTATTTTCCGGAATCCGGAGCCCTACAGTATTTTTTTTACTCTGTAATAATTTAGGTACCTGTTTGCTGGCTGGTAAAATAAATGTATATGGTCCAGGAAGATATTCTTTCAGCATCCGGTAAACAGGAGTTGATAATTGCCGGGTATATTCGCTGAGGCTGCTAAGGTCATTGCAAATAAATGACAGTTGCGCTTTACGGGGATCTACTCCTTTAATACGACAGATTCTTTCTATGGCTTTGGGTTGAAATATATCACAACCTAAACCGTAAATTGTATCTGTTGGATAAATAATTACCCCGCCAGCTTTAAGGGTATCTACAATAGATTTGATATGGCGTAACTGAGGATTCTCCGGGTGAACTTTCAATAGCATAACTTTCACATTAAATTATAAAGAATAAAAAATTTGAGTGTTCCGGATACAGATTAAATTAGGTTCTCCTTTACTTATTAACTATGCCAAAATTAAGCAGACTATGCAATTAAATCCAGTTGTTACAGTAAATTCAATAGACCCTGATGAATTTAAAACCCGGTTTTATCTACCACAGTTGCCGGTTATAATAAAAGATTTAGCTAAACAATGGCCGGCTTATCAAAAATGGGATTGGGCGTATTTTAAACAATTGGTTGGTGATAAAAAAGTAGGATTATATAATAATATCAAAAGTGATGCTTATACTACTATTAATACTGCGGATGACTATAAATCTTTTGGCGAGTATATTGATATGATCAGCAGCGGCCCAGCGGGATGGAGAATTTTTTTATTTAATATTTTTGAACATGCACCACAGCTGACAAAAGATTTCGACTGGCCCGAACATTTGATGAAGGGATTTGTGAAAAATTATCCGATGTTATTTGTGGGTGGGGCCTCTTCAATCACGCATATGCACTTTGATATTGATCTGTCTAATATCCTACATACCCAATTTATGGGAAGGAAAAGAGTGTTATTGTTTCCTTATAGGGAACAACATAAATTATATCGTAAACCATTTGAAGTTTTGAGCCTGGCGGATTTCAGTCATTACCACGAAGCCGGCAAACTGGACTTTGAAAAATTTCCTGCATTAAAGTTTGCAGAGGGTTATGAAGTAATACTGGAACATGGCGATACTTTGTTTATGCCTGCCGGGTACTGGCATCATATGGAATATTTGGACAGCGGTTTTGCAATGAGTTTAAGAGCCATGCAACCCACAATTTCAGGAAAATTAAAAGGCGCCTGGAACCTTTTTGGTATGCGCAGTATTGATACCGTTATGAAAAAAACTGCACCTGTATGGTGGTATGAAAATAAAAAGAAAACCATACAGGAGAATGCGGACAGGGTTATAAAAGATTCCTCTCCGTGCCATTCATAAGAGCTATGCAGAAATTTTCTATTTCCTAAATTGATTACAAATCATCAGGAGGACAATTGCTTCCTTCCCTTTCCCATCTTTTCTTGGCAGACCATAATTCCTTTTCTGCATTATAAGATGCTCTGAAAAAACTTAAAGACAAACCTGCCACTAATTTTCCTTTCATATTCCCCATCTGGCAAGGGCGGTAAGTATCCAGTTGTGTATTGATGACAAAATAAGGAACGATAATCTCACCTAATAATGCAATTTCAAAACGTGGAAACTCAAGGCCCATGCCTATTCCTGCGCCCATCGCACCTGCTGATAAAGTTTCACCCAACACCTCAAAAGTTTGTTGTGTTACATTTCCTTCTGGTCTTTACCTGCAAATCCTACAGTTTCCGGGCAATAGTATGACACATCAATATGGTGAAAAGAAGAAATAAAAAGATGAAATAATGATGCTATTCATGTTTGGGTAAAATTCACTCAGTTTACTCTACATTAACCAACTCGGAACGAAACTGCAACTTACCACCCTGAAACATTTGCATTTTAACGACGCCGAAGGAAGGATCGAACCACATGGTATACGATGAGGCAGGGATATTCTTTTTCATTTCTTCCAGGGCTGCAGCGGGCATGCCGGGCATTTCCATATCAACATTCAGATCAGCTGTTATCTTATAACAGTTATAAGTACCCGAAGTTGTACTAATTTTTTCTATGGATTCTACCTTCCGGTTAGTTATATCAGAAGTAAAAATAGTTCCTCCTTTTGCTGACATTTTGAAGCTTGCATTGGACAGTGTTTCACCAGTTTTAAGTTGTAACGGAAAACTAAGCCTGTCAGCTTTTATTACTGCTTCTGCTTCCATACCATTTTTTGCAAAAAGATTTTGCATATCAAAATGAACCTGTTTGCCATCGCAGGAATATTCTACTTCCGCATTGGCCATTTTTGTATTTGACAAATCATCCATTTCAACAACGGACTGCCAGACTCCATTTTGGTTTTCCACTGATTTTACTATAGAAGTCTGCCTGGAGAATTCCTTATCATTGCCATCAAATTGTGCATATGTTATTCGGGCACCTTCTTTAAATAGGATTTGGTTTCCGCAATCTGAGTTTACTGTTGCTTTTGCATTCGTTTTGGTCTGTTGTAGTGAGTCTGCTTCAGTTGAAGATGTATCACTGGTATTATTGCAAGCCAGTAGGATTGGAACTAAATTCATCAATAGAAATCTCATAAAATTTCTTTTGGGTTAACGTTCAAAACTCCGAAAAACCATCACCACCTTTCAATAACACTATTATGTAATATACTTTTTATCAATCGAAATATTAATATGTCGAGTAAATTTCACTTTAACATGCATGCAAATTCAGGTAGGAGTTTATGGGAAGGGAAACTTCGAAAAGTGCAGAAAAAAAAATTACGTAAAAGAATGATTTAAACTCTCTTTAAAAGAGAGATTAGCTAATTGTCCAAACTTCGTTACCACGTAATAATTTGTTAAGGTCTGCGGGTTTCTTAGTCATTGCATCATCCAGTTGCTGCTTCATCACATCTTCATAACAGGGGCGATCAGATTCAAAGAAAACACCAAATGGCCTGGGTAAATGACCTTCTGTTTTTGGATTATCAAAAATGCGAACCAGTATCTGTGCTTTATAAATATCGTGTTCATCATGAATCCAACAATCATCAGGACCAAATCCATTTCCAAATTCAATTACTTTAGGGGTAAATCCTTCAAGCCGAATTCCCTTTTCTTTATTAACGCCAAAAACAAGCGGTTGTCCCTGTTCAAGGAAAAGTGTTTCCTGTGGCTTAGTAGATTTATCGGTAAAAATTTCAAATGCGGCGTCATTAAAAATATTGCAGTTCTGGTATATTTCAAGGAAGGATGCTCCGCGGTGCTGATTAGACCTGATCAACATAGCCTGAAGGTGCTTAACATCACGATCCATGCTACGGGCTACAAAGGTGGCATCGGCACCCAATGCAAGCGCCAAAGGATTAAACGGATGA
>JACCYQ010000185.1 GCA_013696395.1 Chitinophagaceae bacterium | reverse complement strand
GCCTTATCGCCGGGCAACTTGCGGAAACCAAGATCAAACCGCTCATTTAAAAATTCTCCTGTTTGCCGGTTGAATCGACACAACCCACCTGAATGATTCCCAACCCACATCATTCCATCATTATCCTCATTTATAGAAGAAATATTTGGATCCGAAAATTTTTCATTGGACAAAGGTTTATAACGGGTAAATTTTTCGGTAGCCCTGTCGAACCTGCACAAACCTTCAAAGGACGATACCCAGATGGAACCCTTTTTATCTTCAAAAATCGTATATATAAAATTTTGAGACAGAGAATTGGAATCAAATGGATCAAACCGGTATTTGGTAAAAGAATAGCCATCGTACTTATTCAAGCCATCGAATGTGCCAAACCAAATGTATCCCTTACTATCCTGCAGTATTGATATTACAGTTTCACTTGAAAGCCCTTCTTCAATGCCTATATGTTCAAAACGCAGGTTTTGATTTTGTCCAAAACAAATTGCATAAGTGAAAAACCATGTGCTGAACAGAATAATATGTTTTGCATATTTCATTTAAACTAACGTTGATAATTTTACCAAAAAAAATTATTGCACAAGAGGTATTTTCAAAATTACTTCCGTGCCGCCATTACTGCCATCTGCAAGTACCAGGTCATTGATGACAACCACGCCTTTATTTTCTTCTTTGCTCATCATGGCAATCCTGTCTTCCGTAATTTTCAAGCCCATTGATTTATGGGTTGCAGCAGATTTACTTTTCAACTCCGCTGCTTTCTTTCTGCCAATACCATCATCGCTGATTTTTATTTGTAAAAAACTTTTCTCTTCCATGATCTCTATTTCCAGGTTCCCGATACCTGTATTATGCATCAGCCCGTGCCAGATAGCATTTTCTGCATAAGGTTGTATGATGAGCGGAGGTACCTTCATTACTTCTGCATCTGTTTCATCATTCACAGAAATTTTGAAACTGAAACGATGATTGAACCGAAGAGATTCCAACTCAAGGTATAATTGCAAAGCCTCGAGTTCGCTTTCTAATGTAATAAGAGAAGCATTTGAATTTTGCAGGATAAGCCGCACCAGTTTTGAAAATTTGGTAAGATATTCTGATGCCTGTTCTTTATTATTTTGAAGAATGAATCTGTTAATTGAATTGAGTGAATTGAAAATAAAGTGCGGATTCATCTGTGCACGGAGAGCCTGCATTTCAAGTTCGGTGGCTTGGTGTTGTAAGGCAGCTTTTGTTTTTTCACTTTCCAATGTTTGTATTTCAAGTTCGTGTACAAACCTTTGCTTTTCATTTTTGCGTTTTAATATAAGATTCCTGAGTAAAGCAAAACCTAAAAGAAACAATGCGGCTATACCTGCCATCAGAAACTTTTTTTGTTGCTTAGCCTGGTTTAATTGCTGATGCTGTAATTTTTTTTCATTGTTTAACTGGTCAATCCTTGATTGATCTTTTTCTCTTTCAGATCTTATTTTATAAAAGGCAAGTTTTTGGGCAGACAGATCTTTATCAAGTGTATCTTTTAACACAAGATATTGCTGCAGGTGATTAAAGCCATTATCTCTCCTTCCAGTTTCAAGAAAAATCTTAAACAGTATAAAATGTCCATCCCGGATATATTGCCTTGCTCCTGTTTTTTTAGCTGTCTGCAGAAGTTCATGCGCCGTACTTAAGGCTGCTGAATTATTTCCGGTTTCTTTATAAGCCTTGGCTAATCGTAATAGTGACCACATTACCTGGGTAAGGGCATTGGCCTTTTTGGCTTTGTTTAAATCAAGATTTAAATAAAAAAAAGCTGAATCATAATTCTTCACAGCCATAAACAATTCTCCTAAACGGGCATTAAGAAAATTTTGGTTTCCGGACATATATTTTGATGCCAGCTCGTAATAATACCTTGCAGAGTCATATTTTTCTTCAAGGAAAAATATTTCACCTATTGCTTGTGTGAAAAATGCGAGTTCGTCTTTATGTGGGGTGCCCTTTGCAAATTGCGCAGCTTGTCGGTAATAATCCATCGAGGTATTGTAATCACCGATATTTCTGTAAAGTGCTGCCCAAATATCCAGGTATCTGTAATTATTATTTTTCTTAGCAATATCAAGCCATTTTACTGAATAGATTAATGACATCTCGTAATAGCCTCTTGCTTCTTCAACCCAGGCAATAAAAGCATACATGTTGGCAAGGCCATTTTCATCATTAAGGCTTGAATAAATATGTCCTGCCGTTTCATACGCTATGGCAGCCTGCGAAAATTTTGCCTGAATCCAATACGAGCACCCTAATAAAAACCAGGAATGTGCCAGTTCTTTTGAATGCTGATTTTTTTCCAGCAAGGAAATGGCCTTTTTACAATACAATTCCATCGCGGGATAATTATTTGCTTGTAGCCATTCAATCCAGGCCAGGTTATTATAGCTACTGGCTATGCCTTTTGTAAAATTTATTTTTTCTGCTTTTTCCAATGATAGTGAAGCAAATTCACGGGCACTGTCTATATCATTTAAACTGTATGTATAGCTCAATTCGTTCAACAAGTTTATTTTGGCTGAATCGTTTAATGCATATGACAATTTCTTCAGGTTGACAAGCCTTTCTTGTGAAAGGCAAGTAACGCTGGCAAAAAACATTGAGAGAGATAATAAGATATATTTCGAAAGCTTCATCTCCTGAAGATTAATTGGTCAGTAATTGTAGGCACAGATTTGCTTTCAGATAGCCTTGCCAATCATATTGAAAAAGTTCTTGCTTAGAATATTAATATAAAGGTAAATATCTGCTTAATATTTAAACGTTCTGGCTTTTCTCAAATTTCCTATATACTCCTGAATCTTTGAGATGGATTGAGTACACTGCTGTTTTGAATGGTAATTGGCATAAATCACTGGGTATTTTTCGATATAGTTCACTGTCTTTTGATTGAAAGGCATTAATTTCCAATGTTTAAAACATACTTTATGATAAGACTTGTATTGGCCCTTTTTCTATTACACTTTTCGAATAACATATTTGCCCAGGATCTGAATTATTATCTTCCGCAAAACATAAACTATAATCAATCTATACCCAAACCTGAAGATGTCATTCATCACCAGGTAGGCGAGTACCATGTTACCCATGACCGGTTGGTGAATTATATGCGTGCTGTTGCTGCCGCAAATCCCGATCGCATTAAAATAGAAACAATGGGTTATACCTATGAGCGCAGGCCACAGGTACTGCTCATCATCACCAGCAAAAAAAATCATGAAAACCTGGAGCAAATCAGGCAGCAACATTTAATTCTCAGCGATCCGGAACGCAGTGCATCTTTGAGTATTGATAATATGCCCATCGTGGTTTATATAGGCCATTCCATTCATGGTAATGAACCAAGTGGTTCAAATGCCTCACTGCTTACGGTTTATTACCTGGCAGCGGGACAGGGAAAAGAAATAGAAAACATGCTGGATAACACCATTATACTTTTTGATCCATCTTTTAATCCCGATGGATTACAAAGATTTTCTACCTGGGCCAATCAACACAAATCAAAAAACCTGGTAACAGATCCATCATCCCGTGAATTTAATGAGGTATGGCCGGGTGGAAGATTTAATCATTATTGGTTCGATCTTAACCGCGATTGGTTGCCGGCTGTTCATCCTGAAAGTCAAAACAGGCTAGCATGGTTTCATAAGTGGAAACCAAACATCCTCACGGATCACCATGAACAAAGCAGCAATTCCACCTTCTTTTTTCAGCCGGGCGTTCCATCCAGGGTCAATCCATTAACCCCCGCCATGAACCAGGAACTTACGGCTAAGCTTGGCCGTTACCATGCTGCGAATCTTGATGAGATTGGCTCACTTTATTTTACCAAAGAAGCTTATGATGATTTTTATTATGGTAAGGGTTCAACTTACCCGGATATTAACGGGGCCATCGGAATTTTATTCGAACAGGCATCTTCCCGCGGACATGCTCAACAAACCAACAATGGTGTTTTGACCTTTCCCTTCACCATTCGTAACCAGTTTGTAACTGCATTATCTACTATAGAAGGTGCAAAAGATCTGCGCAAAGAATTTCTGCAATACCAAAGAGATTTTTATATCAACGCATTAAAGAATGCAGCTGCTTCTTCTACAAAGGCTTATGTTTTTGGAGATGTAAATGATGAAGCCCGCAATCAATTATTTATCGAAATGCTTCAACGGCATGAAATAGATGTTTATGCGTTAAACAATACAATTAAAAATGTAAAAACCACATCAGGGAACTTCGATTTTGAAAAAGGAAAAGCCTATGTTGTACCTGCAAATCAACCACAAAATGGTTTGATAAAAGCAATTTTTGATAAAACGCTGGAATACAAGGACAGTCTTTTTTATGATATCACAGCATGGACCATGCCTATGGCCTACGGTATTCCATATTCAGAATTAGCATCCAACTATAATAAAAATTTTTTAGGTGAAAAAATCACTCAGTCTATGAGTGCTACCTCCGGCACCATTGAGAAAAGCAATTATGCATACTTGTTAGAGTGGAGCGATTTTTATGCTCCGGCTGCTTTATACGAATTGCAACAAGGTGGATTATTAACCAAAGTAGCATCAAGACAATTTAGTTTACCTGTAAAAGGAACGAATAAAGAATTTGGTTATGGTACAATATTGATTTCTGTGCAGGAACAGAAAATTTCAAATGATTCCATTTATTCCTTAATGGAAAAAGTTTCAAAAAAATATAGTGTAAAAATTCACGGTATTACTTCTGGAAATGTTACTGCAGGAAGTGATTTGGGCAGCAGGTATTTTATAAATCTTGAACAACCTCGCTTAGCCATGATCGTTGGAACAGGCGTGAATGCACTTGATGCCGGTGAGGTTTGGCATGTGCTGGATCAGCGTTTTAATATGCCGCTTTCTATGCTGGAGCAGGGTGCTTTTAACAGGGTAGACATGCAGAAATGTAATACCCTGGTTATGGTTGGTGGAAATTATAATGAGTTGAATAAAGAAAAACTTAAAAGCTGGGTACAATCTGGCGGCACATTAATATTATGCGAAGAAGCAATTACCTGGGCTGCGCAAAATGGCATTAGCCAGGTCAATTTTAGAAAACCCAAAACGGGAGAGGATAGCACGGTTAAATACCAATATATAGACAGGGAGCAATTAACAGGAGCCCAGCGTTTAAGTGGGGCCATCTTTGGCGTTGAAATAGATTTAACACACCCGCTGGCATACGGTTACACAAATAAAAATATCAGCGTATTTAAAGGCAACCGGGTGTTTATGGAAAAAGGGAAAAATCAATTTGCCGTTCCTTTTGTTTATTCCAGGTTGCCCCTGCAAAGCGGTTGGGTAAGTGCAGAGAACAAAAAAGCAATAGAAAATACTGCATCGGTATTGGTAAATACAGTGGGAAGTGGCAGGGTGATAAATATTGCGGATAACCCGAATTTCAGGGGATTTTGGCTTGGAGGAAGCAAATTATTTATGAACGCCATTTTTTTTGGTCGCACCATTGATGCGGCTTCCGGACGTGTGGAATAATGTTGAAAAAAATACCTGTTCGTGGTATTGACTTTGGGTATGAAATAGTGCTAAATTGCCGGTATTATTAATTTACGATTTAAAAATGAGCACTATGATC
>JACCYQ010000158.1 GCA_013696395.1 Chitinophagaceae bacterium | reverse complement strand
TCAACACCAGGGCAAGGAACCGCTTTTCATGTAATACTTCAAGGTGGGGATTAGTCACAAAAGGAAATAGTAAAAATGTTTGTTGTAATTAATAATAATTAACCTTCAAGTAAAAATTGTGCGTTGAAATGCCGGAGCTTTTTAATTGGTGCCCAGGACTGGATTCGAACCAGCACATCCTTTCGAACGCTGCCACCTGAAGACAGTGCGTCTACCAATTTCGCCACCTGGGCTCAAATTTTATATACATTTTATTACCGCGGGCAAATATAGCAACTCCAAACTTATTACACTCCGGCCCATAGTTTTTTTTTACCTTGGCCTTTTTATTTTAAAACCACCCGTATTGAAACCAATATTGACCCCACTCCTTAGTTTATTTACTATAACCCTTTTTGCACAAATACAACCAGCAGATACCTTGCTATTGGGGGAAGTAATTATAAAGGCCTATGAACTTGATGCCCGGATAAAAGAAACACCCGCAGCGGTTCATAGATTTAGCGCTAATCAGCTACAAAAAATCAGCCATACGTCTATTCTACCAGCACTCAATGCTGTTCCGGGAATACGGATGGAAGAAAGATCTCCTGGTAGCTATCGATTGAATATCCGGGGCAGCTCATTACGCAGTCCATTTGGTGTGCGCAATGTAAAAATGTATTATAACAATGTGCCTTATACAGAACCCGGTGGTATTAGTTATATGAATCAATTATCTCTCCAACAATTTAAAAACATAGACATCATTAAAGGCCCGGGAAGCAGCCTGTATGGTGCAGGAACCGGGGGCGTTATGCTGATCAGCAGCTTTCCACGATCCATGGAAAATTATATTGAAGCCGGTTATGTGCAGGGAAGCTATGGATATCGTTCTGTTTATGCAGATGCGCAGGTTGGAAAAGATAGTTTGCAACACCATCTGCTATTCCAGCATCAAAGATCAGATGGCTATCGCAATCATTCATCCATGGAAAGAAATACAGCTACCTACGATATGCGGGTAGTAAAAAACAGGAATACGCTATCTGCTTTTTTAATGGCCGGGAAACTTTACTATCAAACACCCGGCGCATTGACATTAACAGGGTTCGACAACGATCCAAGGCAGGCACGTCCCGGTACGGCATTTGCGCCAAGCCCGGTTGAAAATGATGCAGCCATACACCAGCAAACCGTCCTAACGGGCATGCATAATGTTTATAAGATCAATAACAACTGGCAACATGAGGTTTCTATTTATGGGTCGATTGTCCAACTGGTAAATCCAACCATCCGGAATTATGAACAATCCATTATTCCACATGCCGGTGGACGAATGTTGTTCCGTTATCAAAAAGATTTCACCCAATCAAAGCTGACCTGGCATACCGGTGTTGAATACCAAAAAAGTTTCAGCAACGTAAAAGTATTTTTGAATGATTCAGGGAAGAAGGGTTCGTTGCAATCAAGTGATGAAATACATAACCAGCAACATTTTCTATTTACCCAGTTAAACTGGCAAGTACAGAACTGGATCATTTCCGGAAGTATTAGTTTAAACAGCACGAATACGACTATTGAAAATGACCTTGGCAATCCACCATTCTCATCATCCTACCAATATAAAAATATAGCGGCACCCCGTTTAGCCATTCTCAGAAAATTGGGCGATCAATTTTCGGTTTTTGCCAGTGTTGCAAGAGGTTTTTCTCCTCCTGCAACAGCAGAAGTTTTCCCCAGCGGAGGGGTCATTAATGCTGATCTTGATCCGGAGTCAGGTGTCAATTACGAATTAGGTTTTCGTGCATCCTCAAAAGACAATCGCTTTTTTGGAGAAGCTAATTTCTTTTATTTCCAAATGAAAAACACCATCGTTCAACGCAGGGATGCTGCAGGTGGTGATTATTTTATTAATGCCGGAAGCACCCGGCAAAAAGGTATTGAGTTAATGGGTGTTTACCAGCTTTTAAATTCACCTTCTACCTTTTTTCATTCGATTGATTTTACCGGGGCATACACCGGCTACTTTTTCAAATACAAAGAATTTACACAAGTTGATAATAATTTTAGTGGAAATGATATGCCAGGCGCAGCACCTCATACGATTGTTTTGCAAGCGGATATTCAAATGAATAATGGATTCTATTTAAACCTGAATAGTTTTTACAGTGATCGTATTTACCTGAATGATGCCAATAGTGCAAGGGCTGATCATTATATTTTATTGAACGCAAAAACCGGGTATAAAAAACAGTTTTCAGAAAAATGGATGATTGATCTTTTCCTGGCTGCTGATAATTTACTGGATAAAAAGTATAGCCTGGGAAATGATATCAATGGCTTTGGAGGAAGATATTATAATGCAGCTGCTAAAAGAAATTATCATGCGGGATTAATCATCCGCAGAAGTTAAATAAAATAGCTCCTGGCATTCACCAGGAGCTAATCATTTTTAAAAAAAAGTAAATATTAATAACCGATTGTTAATTCAACGCGGCGGTTTTTGGTACGCCCCGCTGCTGTTTTGTTATCAGCAATAGGTTGTAATTCACCAAAACCATTGGCACTAATGCGATTTTCGCTGATCCCTTTTTTGATAAAATATTGTCTTACCGTATTGGCCCTGTTTTCACTCAGTGTTTGATTCATTGCTTCTTCTCCTACATTATCAGTATGGCCCGATATAGTAATCATCAGGTCAGGACTTTGTTCAAGTACTTTAGCCACTTCATCCAAACCTTTATTTGATGAACTTTGCAATGTGTATTTACCAGTTACAAATAATATGTTTTGTGCTGCATAATTTACTTTTTGAATTACTGCATCTTCAATTTCAGGACATCCTTTATTTGCAATAGTACCAGCAACCTGAGGACATTTATCTTCTTCATCATTTACGCCATCACCATCAAAATCAGGTACCGGACAACCTTCGTAACGGGCTACGCCGGCAACTGAAGGGCATTTATCTTCCTCATCATTCACGCCATCACCATCTGTGTCAGGGATGGGACATCCTTCATATTTCGCTATTCCTGGTACTGTAGGGCACTTGTCTTCATCATCATTAATTCCATCATTATCTGTATCAGGAATGGGGCAACCTTCATATTTTTCAACCCCTGGTACATCCGGGCATTTATCATTATCATCAATGATACCATCACCATCAGTGTCTTTCGCCTGTGGTATTTCGACTGTTTTTAATGGCTCTTCCATTTTTTTTCCAATTATGCCTGCAATACCCAGGTTATGAAAAAAATGATAGGCACCACTCGTTGTATTTGTTGGAATGCGATATTGGCTATTCACAAAAATAGCTGCTTCATTAAACAGATTCAACTTTAATCCCACACCAACAGGCACAAACCCACCATAATAAACTTTGTATTTATAAGCACCCACACCTGCACTAAAATATGGTTGCAAAAGAAATCTTTCAGTGGTTAATTTAAATTGAAATGAAGCATCTGCTTCAAGCAATAATTCACTGGAATTAGAATTGCTATTTTGAGTTGGATAATTAACAAAGGAACCACCCAACGTAGCTGCAAAATCAATATGATTTTTTAATCCTTTAAAATAGGATATGGCAATTCCCGGGTCCATTTCATTTAGCTTAGCCCACTCTTTGTTACTAAGAACTTTTGAAAGAGAAGAATTCCTTATTTGTTGTGCGGTACTGAAATCATTGAAATAAAAGCTGATCCCGATGGCGGATGGCCTTACGTAGCCGTTTGATTGTGTAATTCCGGAATAAGCTATGCATAAGGTTATCAGCGATAGTATAATTTTCTTCATACAGATTGTTTTGGGTTTGTTTTTAGCGGCACAAAAATAAAGTCTACAATTTATATGCAGAAATATATTATAACCAGGCGGAAAGCTAAACTTTCCTATCCTATTTTTTGGGTTTCGTTTTCCCCAAAACTTCCACTTTTACTTTGGTTAATCCGGCATTTGTATAATTAAGTTCGCGGGCTGCCGTGAGGGAAAGATCTACTACTCTTTTGTTTTTTGGATGAAGTCGGTCATTAACTTTGAGTAATACTGATTTTTTATTGGAAAGATTTGTAACCCGGATCCAGGTGCCCAATGGCACGAGATTGCAGGCGGCAGTAAATTTTGAATGATTATAGATTTCCCCATTAGCCGTTTTTTTACCCTGGAATTTATTAGCATAAAAACTGGCCGTGCCATATAATAATGTAGGTTGATTTTTTTTTGACTGACTAAAGGCGGAGAAATTTCCAACGCTTAAAGCAAGGATAAGAAAATATAAAAAATATTTCTTCATGCATAATTGTTTAGTGATAAATCAGGGAGTTCCCCTTTTGCAACTAATAACCCGAATAACCTTGAATTTGGCTTAATATTCTGGTAACATGCCAAAAAACTATATGTGAAAAGACAAAATGTTTTATCTTAATTTTTTTTGGTAGCAGCAAATTTAAACTATAAGAGTCGAAATAGCAAGACCTGGATATTAAGTATTCCTTAAAAAGCTTTTATTGATTTATAAATATGTGTGTAAACTGAGAAACGTTGATCCGTATCATATAACAGGCATTTGAAAAATGAAATGAATATCATGAATCTTCGAATATGTATTACTACGTGTTTTCTCTTATTTATAACCTGTGTAAAAGGACAGGAATTAAACATTACGAACGATATAAAAAAATTCCGGAATTCTATAAAGCAGGATGCAAATAATGAATTGGTTTTATTAAAAAAAATAATTCCTACAGCAGTTATGGATATCCGGTATGCAACTACCAATAATTTTACCGGTGAAATTTTATATGAACCGGAGTTTGAATTATATGTAAGAAAACCAGTTGCGGAAGCTCTCAAAAAAGTGCAATCAACTTTCTTTGATAAGGGTTTTGGAATAAAGATATTTGATGCTTACCGTCCTTATAGTGTAACAGTAAAAATGTGGAAATTAATTGGAGATGAGAGATATGTTGCAAATCCTGCTAAAGGGTCTGGACATAACCGTGGAATTTCTGTTGATTTAACCCTTATTGAACTCGCAACCGGGAATGAGCTGGATATGGGTACCGGTTACGATCACTTTTCAGACACTGCTCACCATTCATTTGAGCACTTACCACTTAATATTTTAGAAAACAGGCAATTGTTGAAAAAAACAATGGAAAGCCATGGCTTTAAAGCACTGGAAACAGAGTGGTGGCATTATCATTTTATCTGGCCCAAATCTTTTGATGTAATGAATTTAAAGGCCAGGCAATTGCAAAGAATGCATTAAAAAATCCTATTAATCTTTTGTTCAATTAACAAGGCATCCATCAAAACAATTGCAGTAACAGCTTCCAAAATTACAGGGACCCGCAATGCAATGCACAGGTCGTGGCGACCTTTTACAGAAAATTCTTCAACTTTTTCTGAATTCCAATTCAGTGTGTATTGGTTTTGTGGAGTTGATGATGTTGGTTTAACCGCTACCCGGAAAACTATTTCATTGCCATTTGAAATCCCGCCAACAATGCCTCCCGCATGATTTGTTTGCGTTTTTCCCTCCATATTTTCAATCGGATCATTGTGTTGGCTGCCAAACATCCTGGCGGCGGCAAAACCTGTTCCGAACTCAATTCCCCTGATAGCAGGAATGGCAAAAACAGCATGGCTGATGGATGATTCCAGAGAATCAAAGAATGGTTCTCCTAATCCAACAGGCAGGCCTTTCACGCTGCATTCTACGATTCCACCAATGCTGTCCTTTGCTTCTATAGCTTTTTGCAATCCTTTATCCTGATCCGCTTCTCCCCCAATTTCTAAAATAGTGGATTGAATATGAATATTTCCATTGAATTCAGCTATGATTTTTTTAGCCACCACTCCTGCAGCGACCAGAGAAACTGTTAATCTACCACTGAAATGACCTCCCCCACGGTAATCTTCATAGCCCCCAAATTTTTTATTGGCTACAAAATCAGCATGGCCTGGGCGGGGAAAATCACGTTTTTTTTCATAATCCTGTGAACGGATATTTTTATTGTCAAAAAGAATAAGCAATGGTGCTCCGGTAGTTTTTCCATTAAATAAACCGGTTTTTATAATGGGTAAATCATCTTCAATCCTTGGAGTAGTACCTTTTGCACCAGGCTTTCTGCGGTCTATATCGGTTTTAAAATCCTCCGTGGATAATGTCAATCCTGAGGGACAACCATCAATCAATATTCCAACACATTCGCCATGCGATTCTCCCAAAATGGAAATGCGGAACAAGCGACCAAATTGATTCATGTTGTGTAAATTTTATTTAAATCCTTTTCAAAGATAAGCAGCTTGTAAACTTTATTCATCCAGCTTTATTGAAGCGCCAAGTTTTTGTAAGTCAGCATAAAAGTCGGGATAAGATTTATTCACTGCTTGCGCAGCACTGATTTCCATTGCAAAGGAGGCATTCAATCCAGCGACCGCACAGGCCATCGCAATACGGTGATCATGATGAGACTGCACACTTGTTCCGGTAATCACGCCTCCACCCTCAATGAACATTTCATCATTTTCAAACCAGGTCTTTACTCCCATTTTATCGAATTCTTCCTGTAAAGTAAGGGCCCGGTTGCTTTCTTTATGTATTAACCGATGCACCCCTTTTATGCGACTTATACCCTTACAATGTGCAGCCAATACTACCAAAGGTGGAAACAGGTCAGGACAATCTTCTGCATTAAATACAAATGGCTGATGAGCTTTCCTGTAAATAGTAATACCATCTTCATAACGGAGACCAACACCTGAATCTGTTAATGCTTTTAATATAGCTTTGTCCGCCTGTACAGATTCTACATCCAGTCCTTTTACTTCAATATTACCTGCAATAGCACCGGCAACCAATAAAAAAGCACCACCACTCCAGTCTCCTTCCACATTATATTCACTTTTATTAACCGATGCTGTGCCTGAAGGTGGGAAATAAAAAGTTTGATAATTATTATTTATGGGCACTTTCATGCCAAATTGTTTCATAACATTTAATGTAAGATCAATGTAAGGTTTGCTTTTAAGATCTTTCACGGTTAATGTTATATCACTGGCATGCGCAGCTGAAAATGCCATCAACAATCCCGTCAGGAATTGAGAACTAAGCGAACCATCAACAGATATATCAGCTGGCTTTAATGGACCTTGAATATTTATGGGCAAAAAGCCATTATTTGATTGAACATTAACCGAAAGTTTAGGGAATACTTCATCAAAAAAACTCATGGGTCTTTTTACGAGGCTACCCTCTCCTTCAATTCTTATTTTTTTTCCACTTAATGAAATTACTGGCGCAAACATTCGGATACCCAAACCGCTTTCACCACAATTAACTTTATCCGAAACAGGCTGTACACCCTGACTGAAAACCTTCAAACTACCATCTTCCATGATTTCAACTTTTGCTCCCAGGTCAATGATCATTTGAATGGCGGCCTTATCATCATTTGAGTGCCCGGGATTTTTGATGATTGATTCACCGGTTGATAATACTGCAGCTGCACATGCCCGTTGCATGGAACTTTTAGATGCTGGGGCATGAATAATACCTGACAAAGGAGAAGGATAAATTATCGCTTTCATTGAAGATCGTTTATCATTTCTTCTAATTGTTTCAAAGGGATAGGTTTAATAATTCCTTTGCCAATCTTCTCCAGCATTACATAATTTATATTTTCCCTATCCTTTTTTTTATCCATCTTCATTAAAGAAAATACCTTCTTTGTATCGTATGCCGCAGAAACCGGCAGGTCATATTTTTTTAAGAGGGACATCACCCTGGATGTATCTTTAAACCCGGTAAGATTTTGTGAAACCATCGAGGCTGCAACCATCCCAATGGATATTGCCTGGCCATGGGTTAATTCATAAATATTCTCCAGCGCATGTCCTAATGTATGTCCGAAATTCAGCATTTTCCGAATGCCTTGTTCGTGCTCATCGGAACGGGCAATCTCAGATTTAAGCAAAGCATTTCGTTTGACAAGTGCAGACATGGCACCCGTATTTTTCTTATAAAAAGAAATTGTATTTTTTTCTAATTGCCGGAACATGGGTGCATCATGTATACATGCATGTTTAATGATCTCTGCAAATCCGCTTGACCATTCATTTCTGGGGAGGCTTTTTAAAAAGGAATAATCATACAATAAAAATTCGGGTTGCCTTATGGCGCCAACCAGGTTTTTATACAAACCAACATTAACGCCATTTTTACCACCAATAGCCGCATCAACCATGGCTAAAACAGTTGTGGGAACAAATCCGTAATTTATTCCACGCATGTATAAGGCAGCCACATAACCTGTAATATCTGTTACTACTCCGCCACCTACTCCTACTAACCAGGTCTTTCGGTCGGCACCCATTTCAATCAATTGCCCAATGATGGAATCAGCTGTTGCCTGAATTTTATATTCCTCGCCCGGTTTCAGTACAATGACATTGTGCCCTTTGAATTTAGATTTATGTTTAGCAAAAACATGATCATCCGTAATAAACACGGTATGGTTAAATTCAATCAAACTTCCAAGTTGCTGGAATGAAGCGTCAAAAAAATATTGAGTAGTGTGTTGCCCGATCTTTAAACTTACTTTCTTCATAATCCGGTGGAGACAATATACAGTTTGATTATAATTAAGATAACTGGAAGAGAACTATTTTTAACTGTTCATGATCTTATTCTGGTGATTGATACTTTCCATGTGAACGGCATCAAAATATTTTGTAATAAAATCTTTGCTTAAACCCAATGCTTCACCCTTATTGAATGCTCTTTCAAGAATTTCGTTCCACCGGTTTGTTTGCAGGATGGTAATGCTGTTATTTTTTTTAAATTCACCGATCATATCAGCGATTTTCATCCTTTGCCCTATGAGCAATAATAATTCATCGTCAATCTGGTTGATCTGCTCCCTGAACTTTTCAAGTGCATATAAAAATTCTTTTTCGGTAGTTGTTTCATAACGCCATTGAATACCCGAAATAATTTCGCCCAGTCTTTCAGGTATAACCTGCTGACTGGCATCGCTCCATGCTTTGTCCGGATCAATATGACTTTCGATCATCAGCCCGTCAAAATCAAGATCTATTGCTTTTTGTGAAATGTCCATCAAAATATCCCTTCTACCACATATATGTGAAGGGTCACAGATCATCATCATACCCGGATTACGGCGTTTCATTTCAATGGCCAGGTGCCACATAGGTGCATTTCTGTATTCAGTATTACCATAGGAACTAAATCCCCGATGGATCAAACCAATTTCCTTTACACCAGCACGTGAAACTCTTTCCACTGCACCAGTCCATAATTCCAGGTCGGGGTTTATTGGATTTTTTATAAGTACAGGGACATCCACACCTTTCAATGCATCTGCAACCTCCTGCATGCTGAAAGGATTAACGGTTGTACGTGCACCAATCCATAATATGTCAACATCAAAATGCAAAGCGTCCTGAACTTGCTTGGCATTAGCAACTTCCACCGCAATGGGCAAACCAGTTAATTTTTTTGCCTGCGCCATCCAGGGCAAACCCTTGGCACCTATTCCTTCAAAACTTCCGGGTCGTGTGCGTGGTTTCCAAATCCCCGCCCGAAGCACATCAACTTTTCCAGTTGCTGCCAGTTGGGTAGCAGTTGCCAGTACCTGCTCTTCGGTTTCAGCGCTGCAAGGTCCACTGATGATCAAGGGACGTTTGTTCCACACGTCAATTATTGATTTTTTTTGTTCGCTTGTCTGTTGTTGCATTTTATTAGTATTGATATTAATTGGAGACGGATTAAAAACATTCCGATTAGCGTTCTCTATCTGCTATCTTGAATTTGCATCGTTCATCCGGATACGCCTTCCTTTAAATTTTTTTCCATCGATTGCACTGATCATTTTCTCCGCAGCTTTCGGGTCAATCTCTATCCAGCTATTTAATTCCTTCATGTCTATTTTGCCCAAAACTTCTTTAGGAAGTTCACTCATATCCAGGATAAATTGTAAAAAACTGGCTTTATAAAAACCATCCTTAGTTCCCAGATTTACAAATAAGCGCATGTTGCCATTGCCTCCGCGATATTCCCTCCTACCTGCATCCCTGCTACCAATTTTTGATATTCCTGCTTCACGTATAGGCCGGCGTTCTCTGCGGTCATCACGAATGTTCAGGTCTTCGGCATTTTCATAATATTTTAAAAAACGGTCAAACTCCATTCCTGCAACGCGTTTCAAAACTTCTTCTTTGGATATATCAGCAAATTTTTCTTCCAGCATGGGCATATATGTCTCATAATCACCATGGCTGATATCCGTATTGATTAACTTGTCCATGAACGTAAAGAATTGTTTGCGACAAACATCTTTTCCGGTTGGCACTTCCAATTTATGAAAAGGCACCTGTATCAATCGCTCAATCTGTTTGATTTTGCCAACCTCACGGCTATGAACAATCGACATACAAATTCCGGTATGTCCGGCCCGTCCGGTACGCCCACTTCTGTGGGTGTACACTTCAATATCATCAGGTAGTTCATAATTGATTACGTGACTGATTTCTTTAACGTCAATGCCACGCGCAGCAACATCTGTTGCAATCAGCAGTTGCAGGGCTTTTTCCCTGAATTGTTTCATAACACGGTCTCTTTGCTGCTGTGTAAGATCGCCATGAAGTGCATCAATATCATAACCTTCCCGGGTAAGTTTCTCTGCAACATTTTGCGCATCAAGTTTGGTACGGGTAAAGATGATGCCATAAATGCCCGGGTTAAAGTCAATGAGCCTTTTTAAAGTTTCATAACGATGCTGTGCACTTACGACATAATATTGATGATCTACGTTTTTATTGGCTGTATTGACCTTACCAACTGTTATTTCAACAGGGGAATTCATATATTTTTTACTAACCTTCCTGATTTGGGGCGGCATAGTTGCACTGAATAACCAGGTGCTTTCTCTTTGTGGAGTATTTTGTAAAATAAATTCAATATCCTCCTGGAAACCCATATTCAACATTTCATCAGCTTCATCCAAAACAACATAACTTATCTGTTCCAGGTTGATGGCCTTTCGTTCGATAAGATCAATTAATCGTCCAGGTGTTGCAACAACAATATGAATTCCTCTTTTTAAATCCCTAATCTGCATGCTGATGGAAGTACCTCCATAAACAGCCAGGATTCTCATAGCGGGAACAAATTTTTTGAATAATTCAATTTCATTAACAATTTGCATGCAGAGTTCGCGGGTTGGACAAACAATCAGTGCCTGCGGGTGCTTTAAGGTTGAATCAACCAATTGTAATAATGGCAAACCAAAAGCCGCCGTTTTTCCGGTTCCGGTTTGTGCCAGACCGACAAGGTCCGTTGTGCCGCTTAACAGGATAGGAATAGCCTTTTCCTGGATCGGAGTTGGTTCAGTAAAGCCAAGTGCATCAATCGCTTGTACCAATTTTGGATCTAAACCTAAACCTTCAAAAGTCATCATATAATTAAAAATTTGCGCAAAGGTAATTATTAATAATCCTGCAGTTTAAATTTTAAGTTTTCCGGTTGAATCAAGCCCAATCTTTTGCCCGGGGTTCAACACTTTTTCGATCTTATTTGCCTGCCCGATTAATTCAAACATATATTCATAATTCTCTTTTTCAAGACAGCTTTTAAACTTTTTTAATTGAGAGATATGTTCATTCAAAACATCTAATACATTCTCCCGGTTCTGCATGAAAATAGGAACCCACATAGCTGCATTACTTTTTGCCAAACGTACCGTGCTTTCAAAACCCGCACTGGCCAGTTCAAAAATGGCATCTTCTTCTCTTTCTTTTTCTAATACAGTATTAGCCAGGGCAAATGAAGTAATATGAGATATGTGACTTACATATGCGGCATGGAGGTCATGTGCTTCTGCATTCATCAATAATTGATGCATACCGATCTTTTCAAACATCATTTGTGCCCATTCCAAAGCATCATTATCCGATAAGGAGGTATTGCAAAGAATGACCGCCTTTTGCTCAAAAGCCCCTTTAACTGCAGCTTCTGGTCCACTGAATTCTGTACCCCACATGGGATGAGCAGATACGTATCTACCTCTTTTGGGGTGTTCTTTAACCAGGTCAATGACCAATGATTTGGTTGATCCAAGATCTATGACCACCTGGTCACTTACCTTATCAAGGATTCCAGGCAATAATTTTAAAACAGCATCCACGGGAACCGCAAGAATAATGACTTCCGATTTTTCAATGGCATCCTCCAATTCCATCACTTCATCCACCAAACCCATTTCCAATGCTTTTTCTGCATGAAGTTTATTTGCATCGACACCTATGATATTAGCAGCCAATCCTTTTTCATTCAGCTGAAGGGCTAATGACCCGCCTATTAACCCGGTCCCAACAATGGCAATTTGTTTGCGTTGCATTTTATAAATTAGTTGATTTTATCCTGTTGATTGATTCTTCCAATTTTTCACCGGGACTGCAAAGGCTTATGCGGATATAATTATTTCCTGCTGCCCCAAAAATGCCGCCAGGCGTAATAAATACATTTGCTTTTTCCAATATAGCATCACTTAAAGCATAAGCATCCTGATATTCCGCATTGATCCTGGCCCATAAAAACATACCCACCTGATTCTTATCATAACTGCATGGCAACAGATCCAGCAATTGGTAAACTTTCTCCCTTCTTTCTTTGTATACATTATTCAATTCCCCGAACCAGTCTGCGCCCAGACTTAATGCTTTAACTGCTGCTAATTGAGCCGGCAGAAACATACCACTATCCATGTTGCTTTTAAACCGAAGGATTTCGGTGATGCGCTTTTCACTTCCACAAAGCATTCCAATACGCCAACCAGCCATATTGTGCGATTTACTTAATGAATTCAATTCAATCACCCAATCAGTTATTCCAGCAACACTTAATATACTCATGGGTTCATTGTTCAAAATAAAACTATAAGGATTATCGTGAACCAGTAATACCTGATTATTGTTGGCAAACGAAACCAACTTTTGAAACAATTCTTTTGAAGCTGCTTTGCCAGAAGGCATATGCGGATAATTAGCAAACATCAGCACTTTTTTATTTCCTGCTTTACGCACCTGGTTTTCCAACGCAATAAAATCTGGGAACCAGTCATTTTCTTCATTTAACGAATATTGCACTACAACAGCCCCCGCTAATTTGGCCGCACTTGTATATGTTGGGTATCCAGGATCAGGAACCAAAACCAGGTCTCCTTGATCCAGGTAGGTCATACATATATGCATGATGCCTTCTTTACTTCCTATCAATGGAAGGATTTCAGTGTCCGGATTAAGGTTTACACCATACCATTCCTTATACCAGGTGGCTATTGAGTTCCTGAAAATAGGAGAACCCTTATAACCCTGGTATGCATGTACATTTGGTTTGCTGCTTTCTTCCTGAAGCACTTGTATTACAGATGGATGTGGTGGTAAGTCCGGGCTACCTATTCCAAGGTTAATAATATTTTTTCCTTCTTTGTTCAACTGGTCTATCTGTCGCAGTTTTTGGGAAAAATAATATTCACCAATCCCGTTTAGACGATTGGCAACCTGGAATTCCTGTTTAATTAAAGTTTCCGGCAAATTTTCAGTCATTTGATTAATTTTTTTACAAAAAAAATCCCGGTCTATTTAGACCGGGATTCTATGTTGAAATAAGTAAATTTTATTAAGGTTTCAACAAAAGCATTCCCGGCTTCATTTGATAGAAGTAAAAATAAAAATATCGGTATGCTTTTGTAATTGTCATCTTTTCCAAAATTAAACATTGAAATCAAACTACCAAATCTTTTTTATAAAAGGCAAAAAAAAGCCAACCTATAAAAGGTTGGCCCTTAACGATTGCTTGCCAAATGAAAATCTTGCTGTTTCTTATTTAGCTGAAAAGTTTTCCGGTAAAAAAACATGTGGTTTATTGTCCCGGAGCAAGTGATGACTTAACATCGGATCACAAGGTTGTGCAACCGTTGATATCAGCTAAAATTATTGTGGTAAAGAATCGATAGTTGCATCAGCAGTTGAATCGATAGCAGACTGAACTGAATCTGCTCTGTTTTCTACTGAATCGATCATAGCATCAGCAGTTGAATCAACTACTTCTTCAGTAGAATCAGCAGAATCGTTACAAGCTGTAAAAGCGATAATAGTCAAAGCAAATAATAATTTTTTCATTTGTTGTTTTTTTTGTTTTTGTTTACCAATGATTTCAGGGTTAATACCAAAAGCTTAAAAAGGTAACCCAATCGTTAAAAAAAATTTTTTCCCTGCTTTAGGGGTTACTATTTTTAGTTTTCTGTATTAAACATAGGTGTGTGAAAATTGAACTTAACGAACAAGATTTACTGAAGGGATTGGCGGAAAACGATAGAAATGCGGTAGAAACCATTTATAAAGAGTACTTTAAGATGGTTCAGTCGTTGGTTCTAAGCAATAATGGCAATGGGGATGACGCAAAGGATATTTTCCAGGAAGGTATGGTGGTTTTGTACGAAAAATCAAATTCACCTGATTTCACCCTTCATTGTCAGTTAAAAACCTACCTGTATTCTGTTTGTCGTAGGTTATGGCTGAAAAGATTACAACAGATGAACCGCTTTCCCAATATCATGGATTCAGCGGTTGATACAGTTTCAGTTGAAGAAGATCTGGATATACATGATCAAAAGAGCCTGGAATTAGATAATCTGGAAAAATCAGTTGGTAGTCTTGGAGAACCTTGTAAAGGAATTTTAGAAGCATATTATTTTGAAAAGAAGAATATGCAGGAGATCGCGGACCATTTCGGTTATACTAATGCAGAAAATGCTAAGAATCAGAAATACAAGTGCCTGATGAGGCTTAAAAAAATATATTTCGCCCAATTAAAAAAAGACCACAATGATGAATGATACAAATTTACTGGACACCATTGAAAGATACCTGCGAAATGAAATGGGTGCAGAAGAACGCATCGATTTTGAAAATCGCCGTCAAACCAATTCAGAGTTGGATCAAATGGTTGTTGAACATTCTTTCTTCCTTCAGCAAAGTGAAAGTTTATCAAGTCGCAAACGCTTTAAAGCATCATTGAACACGATTCATAATGATCTGACCAATAAAGGACAGATCAAGGAAACAGAACGTCATGGTCAATCAAAAGTATTTTACCTGTGGCAGCGTTATAAGCGTGTTACAGCCATTGCCGCTTCTATTGCAATTATAACCACATTAACAGTTACTATTCTTTTGAGTTCACTTTCGCCAACCGTACCTAAACAACAGATACAACAATTAAACAGAAAGATCAATAACCTGGAAAATAAATCATTGCAACAAGCTCGTGAGATTAATAATGTGAAAAGTAAGATTGATGCACCAACTGTTGCTTATACAACCGGCGGTACCAGTTTTTTGATTGATGTCAAAGGCCTGTTAGTCACCAATGCCCACGTAGTTCAAAATGCAAATAATATAGCCGTTAGCAGTAAAGGACATGACTATATAGCAAAAGTGGTTTATATAGACAATACCCGCGACCTGGCTTTTTTACAAATTGAAGATGAAAACTATAAAGAAATAAGTAATATTCCTTACAGCATCAGTCAATCAACAACTGATCTTGCTGAATCAATCTTTACTTTGGGTTACCCGCGTAATGAGGTTGTTTACGGTCAGGGCTACCTGAGTGCCAAAACTGGTTTTAATGGTGATACCTTAAGTTGCCAGATTGAATTGGCTGCAAACCGCGGAAATAGTGGAAGCCCCATTTTAAACAAACATGGAGATGTAATTGGCGTATTGAATGGAAGACAAACCGATGCTGAAGGATTTACTTTTGCCATTCACAGCAAATATATCCTGGAAGCCTTGACTGATCTTAAAAAATCAGATTCTACATTCCAGAAAATAAAACTACCGGCACATTCTGCCATTAAAGGGATGGATAGGGTTCATCAAGTAAAACGTGTGGAAGAATGTGTGTTTATGGTTAAAGTAAATTAATCAACGAATAGAAAATAAAAAAATGCTACCCAACAGGTAGCATTTTTTTATTGCCATAAGCTTTGCGGATAATCACCTTTATCTATTAATTGTTGTAAACTTTTTGCAACAACCGGTGCATCCTCTTTATAAGTTACACCGAACCATTGCGATGAAGTTGATATTACTTTGATTACGCCTCCTTCTTCTTTTATAAAATGATCGGCCACTATTGGAATAAAAAATTCTGATTTGGGTTCATTAATATGATCGGTTAAAAATTGATGAAATAATTTCTCTGTCAATTCAAAAACAGATGAATGGAAACACCAGAAATTCATCGAAACCTTAGAATCGAAAGCAACCTTCCTTTTTTCGCCATTATCCTCAAAAATAATGTCATTTCCTTCTTTATATATTTTTGTTCGTTCCGTGATAGTTACTAAATTTTCTTTGTCATCTACATCACAAACACCGCGACTAACAGTTCCATGCTCCGAAAGGGTTTTGTTTAATTCATAACCTATAAGGCTATACGTTTTTTCATCACATTCTTTGGTAAGAAATTCATAGGCTTTTTCAAATGCATTACGGCCATAAAAATCATCAGCATTAATAACGGCGAATGGTTCATCTACTACATCTTTGGCGCAAAGAACGGCGTGCGCTGTTCCCCAGGGTTTTGATCTTTCTGATGGAACAGTAAATCCTTCTGTGAATGAGTCCATTTCCTGGAAAACATATTCAACTTCAATCTTACCTCTTAGTTTGGGTTCAAATGTAGCTTTGAAGTTTTCTGCAAAATCTTTGCGAATAATAAAAACCACCTTACCAAAACCTGCACGTATAGCATCATAAATAGAATAATCCATGATCGTTTCACCATGAGGTCCGAATCCTTCCGTTTGTTTCATACTGCCATAACGCGATGCCATGCCAGCCGCTAAAATCATCAATGTTGGTTTCATGAGTTTTTTTTATTGTTATTAAATGTCACATAGAATTCGCCAGTTAATCAACCAGGTTGTTGGTTATTCAACTTTTTCTTATGGCTCATTTCATGATGTATTTTTTAATTTGGCCCGAAAATATATAATTTAGTTTCGTTTGACTTCAAATCAATAAATCTTTTTCAAATTGAACCTTCATAAAGCATTTATCCAAAAGAATATTAATTTGATGAATGATATACCTGGCTTGACTGCAGACGTATTAAGACTGGATGTTATTGATGAGGTTATATCAGGAAATAAATGGTATAAGCTTAAAAAATACATTGAGGATGCCCTGAAACTTAAGAAAAAAATAATTGTCACTTTTGGTGGCGCATTTTCAAATCATATTGTAGCTACTGCTGCAGCTTGCAGATTAAATAACTTAGAATGTGTGGGCATTATTCGTGGTGAAGAACCGCAGAAATGGTCACATACTTTGATAAAAGCAAAGCAGGAAGGAATGAAAATGGTTTTTATTTCGCGTGACGATTACCGGGAAAAAAAAATTCCGGTTGAATTATTAACCAAAGATCATTACCTGATTAATGAAGGCGGTTATGGATTACCGGGAGCAGAAGGAATTACAGACATACTTAAGGAATTCGACACGACAAATTACAGTGATATTTTTTGCGCAGTAGGTACCGGTACGATGATGGCCGGACTAATCAAAGCTTCATTACCCGGTCAGCAAATAACCGGTATCCCAGTACTTAAAAATATGCCTGGTATTGAAAATGAAATCAAAGCATTATTAATACCCGAAGAAAGATTAAAGGCTTTTAACCTGGTTGATCATTATCATTTTAATGGGTATGCAAAATATTCCCAGAAACTTATAAATTTTATGAATGATTTTTTTGATATTAATCAAATACCCCTCGATTTTGTGTATACGGGAAAATTATTTTTTGGGGTTTCTCAATTCACAAAACAAAATAATTTTAGTGGAAAAAAAATTCTAATCGTCCACAGTGGCGGTTTACAGGGCAATTTATCCTTGCCGAAAGGAAAGTTAATGTTCTGAAAATTTTATACCTGCTTCCCTATCTTTGTTTGCAACATAAAAAAATTG
>JACCYQ010000110.1 GCA_013696395.1 Chitinophagaceae bacterium | reverse complement strand
ATCCCATAATTAATAATGCCCGGAATGGATTAATAATATTGATCCAGCTTTTGCGGAAACGGCCTTTTAAATTATACCTGGCAGGCAGGTTAATAGAGTATTCATTATTCAGCAATCTTTCCTCCTGGGGAAAGGTTTCATTGAGCGTATTGAATACGCTGTTGTTCATTCGCAGACTGATGATCCTGGATAAATATGTTCCACCAGTCAAAACCAACATAAAGCCGATTGTTGTAATAGCCATGTAAAACATAGCAGCAATCTTTGCTTCAAACTTCTGATTGAAGATGAGCCAACTCAAAAAATACAACAATACTCCGGTTACTATATAAGACATTGCGGTTTTAAAACCTAGCTTTTCATCCTTCCTGCCTTTGGCCCCGAAGAGTGAAATCGCCAATACAAACAATGCAATCAGTTTCGATTTATGGAAGTTGCTGAATAGACCTGTATTGTAAATATTTTGCAGCAAGCGGTCAGTGATATCCGTACGCAGTTCCCAGTCATGAAATGCAGCATAACAGTAGTAATAAAAATGAAGTAATAGCAGTGCAATACTTATTATTCTCGTCAGATCAAGGATCTTCCTTAATCCTTGTTCATTCTCTCCGGTATTCATGATCTTTGATTTATATTATCCATTAAATTTTCGTTTCTTCTTTGTTTTCTTTCTTAACTCGTAAGGCACATATTGCAATTCATCGGATGAGGCAGTAATTACTTCAAGTAAGTTGGGCAATGCGCGGGATTGTTCCTTGTTCGTACCAAGGGATAATTCCATTGAATTACGCGCTGAAATTTTTAAGTCTACAGGCTTTTCAAATAATCCAAAATATTGTTCCACACCACATTTTTCAAGAATGGCCTTTGCACTATATTCTTTACCTATATCACTTCCATTGAACACGCATTTTGTATTGTGGTCTATATAAGTCAGACCATAAACAATCCCGCTGTCATTTTGCCTGACCACCAGACTGATTTTCTCTTTCTCTAATGCTAGTTTGAAAGCCTGTAAAGTCTTTGGCGATTTAATCAGGATCCAGTCAATAGAAGTTTTTATATTCTTTCTAAATTTCTGTTTCAATATTTCATTTTCACTGAACTTTTTTTCCAGGTAATTAAGTGTTGGTTTGCTATAAATGGAACTGGCTTTTATCGGCACACCTATCTTATTTCCTTTTTCGTCCAGGACCCGGTAAACCAAGCCACGTTTTTGGTAAATAATTCCTTGTTCCTTGCCCCTGTCGGCGGTCAGGTTATAGAGCTTCAGAATGGCGTTTAATTCGGTGAGGGAGGCATATTTGTATCGGGGTAGAACGGCATCCAACACATTGGTAATACCACGCTTGGTAGCTGATTTTCCATAAGTCAATTTTTGGGCGGTTATAGGCCGGATTTCTTCAGATGTAAGTTTCTCATGCTCTTCAGCTTTTTGAAGATTAAAAAATATTTCCAATTCTTTCCGGGCCGTATTGGACTGGTTCCGGCCAATGTTGTGAAGGGATATCCTTTTCCCATTTGTTTGGATGTTGGTACTGACAATATGGATATGGGGGTGGCCGGCATCAAGGTGCTGGTAAACCAAATAAGGCTGCTCCCCAAACCCTATCTTCTCCATATATGCAGTGGCAACTCCAACCAGCTTTTCCCGCCCGATTTTCTCCACAAGTCCAAAATTGAGAGATATATGAATCGTATTGGTGGTGGCTCTTTTATTCAGGTCAATCAGCAACTGAAAACGTCGCAGTTTTTCATAAAAATTCAGCTGCTTTGCCTCTTTCAAAAAATGATGAGCATAGATACATTCAGCCTTACCCTCTTTCATCTTTTGTTCATTATAATTGAGGGCTCTGCGGATGCTGTTAGGTATGGTTATTTTTGCGACCATTTCTCAAAAATTTGATTCATCTTTTCCCTGATTTCATCAACCTTTTTCATGAAGATTTTCTTACTGGTTTCATTCAGAATTGCCCAGGCTTTTATTTGCGAATCATGATCAAATGTGTGGAGTTTGTGAACGGATTGGTTGAAGTTGTTTCCAATGGCATTCAGTTCTTTTTTCAGCAGAATCATTTCTTCCAGAAATTCATCAGCAGACTGATTGCGGTATTTTATAGTAACAGGTTCATTTAAGAGAACGTCTCTTGCATATTCGCTCAATGCATTTGAAGTAGTGCGTGAATAGAATTTGCTGAGTTTTTTTTCTTCCTCTTCATTAAGCCGAATAGTAAGCCATTTATTACGGATATTCTTTGTCTCTTTCATCACTTATCATTTTCACAGTTGACCAATATTTTTTATCGCTCTCTGTCACAATTACCCGTAACGACTCCGGAGTGAAGGGCAAGATGCCCCAAACGTGCCACGTTTGTACATCTTGCCGGTTGCAGATTTAGCAACCTTGATCTTTTATAAAGTTAGAATATGGAAGTATCACAAAAAATACCTGTTCAAATTCTGAAGTAGTTGTTACCGAATTTGCAGAATAGATTTGTACTGTCAATAATTTTCTTAAAAATAAAATGTGAAGTATGAGCAATGTGCCAATAACAAGCAAAGAAAAATCAAAAATCTTTCAGACTATATTAAGCAGTCCGGGAATGAATGAAAAATGTAAGATCCAATTAATGATGAGCCGTCAGAATATTCTATTATTAAGCCGACTAATTGAAGCAGGTTTGTTGACGGACAAAACTCTTTTTGACGATGAAATTGTCGGTGCATTATCGAAAGATTCTTTAGAGGAATTTAAAAGCATTCATGAAGAAATTCTACAGAAAGGAGCACTTACAGAATTCTACGAAAGACTGAAAATGATTTAAAAAAATAATTTTTTTATTTGATTAAATGGCCTGCCGAAAACAGGTCATTTTTCATTTACCAAAATGCTGTTAAGCAGGTTTGAAATATCCCTTAACTCATTTAATTTTTTTATGCAATATGTTGCGCCTGCTTCCAATGCTCTGCTGCGAAGCTGGTCATTCATGACAGTAGAACAAAAAACAATGGGTATATTATTTAAGCCGGGTAATTTCCGAATATCTCCAAGGATATCCAATCCATTTTTTCCAGGTAATGTATAATCAATAATTATCAAATCTGGTGTAAGGTGGTCTAACTGCTGAAAAGCCATATTCTTGTTATGAGCCGGTATGCATGAACCAGAAAAAGGCAACGAGCTGATGGCATAATTATATAATTCTAATTCATCAGGATCATCATCAATCAGCAAAACAAGTTTTTCATCACCATAATTCTTGAAAAGTTTGGAGTCCATTAGTCAAAAACGTTGTGATATGGAAAATATTATATCATCTGTTTTCAAATATACTAATGTTTGTTTAATGCAATTGAAATTGCAGTCATTTGATATCCTGTTGAGTAGCTGGTCTATTATTTATATTTCCTGTGAATTCCACTACCCATGCGACAGAGTAAAGGGGATTAAACTTGGATTGTAGATACTCTTTGACGATACTTTTACCCTACCTGATGTAACTAATTGTTGAATGACTGTCCAGCAAGATTTATATTTTACTATTTAAAGCATATACCTTCGCAGTACTGATGTATTGAAGCAATTTAATAATGCGTCGTTTTGGTTATGAAAGTGTCATATTAGCATTATTAAAATAGTTTCTTATATCATGTAGGTATCATTATTTTCGGATAACTACTTTAGCTTTTATAATTAAATTTATCTGCATAAGGGTATAAAACAATAAGCGCATGAAAATGAAAAAAACAATTCCTGCCCTTCCGGTGCAGGATATAATGCAATCAATGGAGTTTTATACGACAAAGTTCGGTTTTACTGTTCGTCATCATGACAGTAGTTTTGCAATAGTAGTTCGTGATGAAGTTGAAATACATTTATGGCAATCA
>JACCYQ010000103.1 GCA_013696395.1 Chitinophagaceae bacterium | reverse complement strand
CCACACCATGATGTGCAAAGAACTGCGGCAGGTCGTAATATTTTTTATTAGCCAGAATAATAGTCAGGTTGCACCGCACAATCACATGCCGTTTCAGTTTCGTGATCTCTTCTACAAACCAACGGAAATCTGGATTCATTTCCGGAGCGCCACCAGTAAGATCTACCGTTCTTAACGAAGGGTTTTTACGCAATGCAACCAGACATTGCTGCATGGTTTCCCGGGTCATAATCTCTTTACGGTCGGGCCCGGCATCTACATGGCAATGCTTGCATACCTGGTTACACATTTTGCCTACATTAACCTGAAAGATCTCAACCCCTCTTACTTTTAATGGATACAGCCCTATTTCTTCAAGCTTTTGCTGAAACGGTATCAACTTATAAAGGTGCTGATCATCCTGCAAGATGCTCACCTGTGCCGCTGCAGCAGCCAGTGGATGATGCTGCCGCTGCAGCGATTTAAGATTTATTGAAATGTCTGACACAATTTTTATAAAGATTGATAAAAACAAAATGTACGCCGGGAAGTTCAACTGTAGCTTATTAATTCCAGATTCACTTTTACATAGCTATTTCTTTCACCTTATTCATTATCTGTACACTATGAACCAGGGAGAAGATTGGAACAAGTTTAGCATAGTATATTTTAGAAAGAAATTAGTCAAAAACACTACATACCAGGAGCCTTTTGGTCAGGAAATTTTGTATCTCCCCCTACATTGAAATGGAGCTTTTGTAAATAAGGATCCATCTTACCCTGCATCATTTCTTTTATAGCCCTTGCATAATACATTCTTGCCTCATCAACGGTTTTATTACCTGTTGCTATATCATTTGCCAGATTCAGGGCCAGGAAATTCGCTTCCTCTTTATCACACCTTGCTGATATTTCACCTACTGTTCTTGCAATTACCACACTGCCATCATAATTTGCTAATTGATCATATTTATCCGCAGGCACACTATAATCTACAAACTGCTCCAGAAGATCAAGGTGTGGCATGGGGAAGTTATGCTGTACGGGCTCTTTGTGTATGATCGTTTTCTTCCAGGGGCCATTGTTATTCCACACCAGCATATTGCCGGTGACTGCATTCGGAGCACCATATTTAGCCATCGTAGTATTGGCTACTTCCCGACTTTTTTCCGGCCACCCGCTAATCATTCCTTTTGCCTCCGAAGCGGAAACGCTACTCATCCTGTTGGTAGAAGTACAGGCGGTTAAAGACGCCAAAGCAACAATTAATGCTGCTGATAAAATCTGTTTCATAAATTCTTTGTTTATGTTTGAAAAAATTAGTTTAAACAAAAGCAACAGGTACACAAAAACTTTCTGTAAACAAGTATGCTTTTCCCTGCTTGCCGAAAAATGTTTATGGCTTGCTTATGTATAGTCGCAATTAGCTAGCCAGCCTGACAATAAACAGTATCTTTTTTTTATTACTTTCCCAGAAGCTCATCCAGAATTTTGGCTTCAAGTGCAGTAGTGTTAGGTTTAGCAGCTAATGTAGTATGTGCATGCCTCTTGAGTAAACGCTCCAAAAAGCGATTTTGCTTTAGGTAATTACGACAGCCGCTGCACATGGACAGATGCATATTTAGTTGCGCCTTTTCTACAATGCCTAAACGCGCATCATTGCTTTTTTCTATCAGGTAGGTGGCTTTACGGCAGTGCAGCATTACCGCATTCATCAATTGGCGCATAATATGCTTTTATTTTTAGCTAAGTAAGTTAATGGTTAATAGTATAGTCGTAATAAATAAAACATCCTGACAAAAGAACTATTGCTATGTTAAGAATAAAATGACGTATCGATTTGTGAATGGTCAAAGGTGAATTTTGACCATTCACCATTTGCCAATTCACACTTACTTAGCACTAGGATATACTTCCGTTTTTAAACCATTTATTTTCCAGGCAGGTCTTTAACAACAGCTTTGCCCGGTGCATGATCTGCCAAAAGTTTACCTGTGATATGTCCAGCTTTTGGCAAACACGTTGGCTGTCGGTACCATCCAGGTATTTAAGCTCTACAACGGTTGACATTTTTTTAGGTAATGCTTCTATACAATGGTGCAATGCCTGAATAAAGTCCGGGTTATCCAGCAGCTCTTCATCTGTACTCCATTGAATAGATGAACAAGGGGCTTTTAGTCTTCCGTTTTCATCAAATAATCCATCAGCCGCATCGCCGACCGAAAAGTTTTCTACCTGCTTATATTTTTGACGGTAATAATCAGCAATCTTATTTTTTAAAATAGAAAACAACCAGGTCTTAGGTGCACTTTTGCTTTCAAAGCGATGGAAAGATTCGAGGGCAGAAAGAAACGTGTTTTGAACAATGTCTTCAGCCGTTAGTTTGTCAGGCACTTTTGAAACTGTATAGGCATATAAATCCGTCGTATATTCTTTTACCCATGAACTGATTTCGTCTGTTGCAGCAACCATAACGTTTTAAATTTCGTATTTACAGAAATTGTGCTTTGGAGCTAAAATTGTTTACTTCATATTCCCAACGAATATGTTGATGGCACCTAAAGGACAATCTTTTTTAACTTCATATACTTAAAGGTACAGCTTCAAATCTCTTATCAGTACGAGTGTACTATTTATCCTAGCCATAGCCACAGAGGAGCCTTGATGAAATAATGAAAACACGAGAGCGGATATGCAAAAAAGCCCAGGAACTATTCAACAAAAAAATGGCATTGGAAGGTATCTGTAAGAAGCATTTGTGAGAAACTGAAAATAAGCGTCGGAAACTTTACGTATCATTATCCTGATCAGCACAATATAGTCATAGAGCTGTATAGAAAAGCTCCAAAAACTGCTCTTTCCCGAAGAATTATCTATTCGAAGAAAATGAAGGATTTCGAACCGAAAAAGTAAATTCTTTCTTTTCACTGATTGCAGGCGGAGCAAGCCTTTCAAAAGAATATAAAAAAGGGGCAAACAAGTTAAAGGCTTGTTTGCCCCATCAGCGGAGACTAAGGGATTCGAACCCTTGATACCCTTTAGAGGTATACACACTTTCCAGGCGTGCTCCTTCAACCACTCGGACAAGTCTCCATTTTTGAGCGGCAAAAATACAATGTACAAACTTACTGAAACAATTTTTTTGCATTGGCTGTGGTCATCGCCGCCACTTCTTCTAAACTTATTCCTATTAAAGTTGCGAGCTTTTCCGCGACAATGGGAACATAAGCAGATTCATTTCTTTTACCCCTGAATGGAACCGGCGCCAGGTAAGGGGCATCCGTTTCCAATACCAGCTTATCTAATGTTAGTTCCTGCACTACCTTATCCAAACCGGAATTTTTAAAGGTCAGCACACCGCCAATCCCCAAATAAAAACCCAGGTCAATGATTTTTTGAGCTTGCTCCAACGTACCCGAAAAACAATGAAACACCCCTTTTAATTTCCCATTTTGCTTTTCCTGTACAATATCAATACAATCATCAATGGAATTGCGGGAATGGATCACAATAGGCCGGTTATATTTCAGGGCCAGGTCAGTTTGCCTGCGCATGGCCATCTTTTGCAGATCAACAAAACTGGTATCCCAATAATAATCCAGCCCTGTTTCACCAACAGCTATAAACGCTCTCTTTTCAAACCAGCTTTCAACCAGGGCTAGTTCTTCTTCCACCTTATTATTAACCGAACATGGATGCAGGCCCATCATGGCCCTGGCTTTACCTTTAAATTCCTCTTCTGCAGCTAACATGCTTTCATGAATTGATGAATCAATGGCAGGCATATAAAACTGGTTGACACCATGGTTTTCGGCACGTGCAATCATTTCCCCCCGGTCATTATCAAATTCATCAAGGTAAATATGGCAATGAGTGTCTATATACATTAAAAATATTTTTAAGAAAGAATTAAACCTATTTAAATAATTTATATCTGATAAGCGTTAATAAATCACAAATAATCAAAACTTAGTTATGAAAACTACCTTCAAAATTACCCAAATGATAGCTGTGCTTTTTTTATTCGCAGCTATTTCTTTTACATCCTGTAACAAGGAAATCAGCGATGACAATTCATTAACTCCCGAGGAAGAAACCCAGGCTTCAGAATATTCTTCGGAAAGCGATGCTGAGGCGGAAGATGTTTTCAGCAACCTATTCGATGATGTAATGGGTGTTAATGATGAAGTGGGCATGTCGGGTCTTGGCATTTTTGGACAAAAAGCGCAGGATAGTCCTGGCGAGTTGAACAGAACGACCGCTTGTTTTACCGTTATCATTAACCGTTTAAATACACCTAATGTTTTTCCTGTTGAAATTGTAATTGATTTTGGGAGTGGCTGTGTTGGAAGAGATGGTAAAACCCGCTCAGGTAAAATAAAAACCACCTACACCAACAGGATGGTAGTGCCCGGGGCTAAAGCTACCACTGTTTTTGATGGTTATAAGGTAAATGACATTTCAGTACATGGAACACATGTTATTACCAATACCAGCACTTCTGATGTGCGCCAGTTCACAGTAGTTATTGAAGATGCAAAGCTGTCAAATCCAAATGGTAACTATTCTGAATGGAATAGCCGTAAAAAATTCACCCAGATCCATGGGTTGGGAACACCAAATTTTCCCCACGATGATATTTTTAAAATTGAAGGATCGGCGAGTGGTAAAGTTAAAAGAGGTAATGTAATTGTTGCCTGGCAAAATGAAATAACTGAACCATTGATCAAGAAATTTAGCTGCCGCTGGATTGTAAAAGGTACAGTTAAGACCTGGCGCAGGAGCAGCGCATCAACCTCTCCATGGATTGCCGTGCTTGATTATGGCGACGTAAACTGCGATAATAAAGCCACCATTACGATAAATGGAGTGACTAAGGAAATAAGTTTGCGCTAATTAAAAAATAATATACCTTTAAACCAGTTTTCATAGGGTACGGATTAAAAACGGGCCAGGGTTTCTACCCAGGCCCTAATTTTTTTACTGAATACCAACCCTTTATACTCCATTAAAGGATCCCCAAAATATTATTTACAGGATAATTTTTCGAACCTGAATCCCTTCTCCGAAAAGTATTTCAACACCCCGGGCAAACAAACACTCATTCGGGGCCACGCCTTCTCACTATCATGAAATACAATGATGGAACCATTCTGACTATTCAATAAAATATTTTCTGTGCATTGTTTTCCATTCAGTGTTTCGTCGAAATCTCCACTCAATACATCCCACATAATAATGGCGGCTTTTTTAATACCCATTGCACCTGCTACATATTTGGATTGAAAACGGGTGATACGCCCATAAGGCGGTCTGAATAAATGAGTATCAATATACTTTGCAGCTTCGGCTATGTCTTGCAGGTAGTCTGCATCCGGAACCTTCCACCCATTTAAATGATTCTGGGTGTGATTACCTACTGCATGGCCTTCATCTAAAATGCGCCTGTATATTTCAGGGTGATTGAGTACATTTTTCCCGATGCAAAAAAAACTGGCCTTTGCACCGGCTTTCTTCAATTCATCCAAAACAAATGGAGTAGCTATGGGATGAGGACCATCATCAAAACTGAGGTATAATATTTTTTCATCCGTATTGATCTTCCAGGTATAAGCAGGATATATCTTACGCAACCAGGCCGGTGTTCGGATAAAATATTTTCGCATCATTACAAAGATAAGCAGTCAGTCAACTGTTCCACTTCTATAACAGGCAACACGCACATCATTCTAAATTGTAATTTTGGCGCTATGAATAATGATGCTATTGTACGTTTTGCTCCCAGTCCTACAGGAGGCTTGCACCTTGGCGGTGTAAGAACCGTTTTATATAATTACCTGTATGCCAAACAAAACCAGGGTGTTTTTATAATAAGGATCGAAGACACTGACCGTAACCGTTATGTAGCCGGAGCCGAAGAATATATTTTTGAATGTTTAAAGTGGTGCGGACTGCAACCCGATGAGAGTGTTGAAAATCCCGGTGAGCATGGGCCTTATCGCCAGAGTGAAAGAAAAGAAATTTATCGCGAGTATGCAGAGCAGTTGATAGAATCCGGCCATGCATATTATGCATTTGATACACCCGCTGAACTGGATGCCATGCGGGAAAGATTGACAACACCTGAAAATCCGAATCCACAATACGATCATACCACGCGGATGTATATGCGTAATTCACTGAGTTTGTCCAAAGAAGAAACGGATGGTTTTTTGAAAAATAATGAGCTCCATGTCATTCGCATAAAAATGCCTGAGCATGAAACGGTAACGTTTACAGATATGATTCGCGGCGAAGTACATTTTGAAGCGGGCATTTCGGATGATAAGGTCTTAGTAAAAGGCGATGGTATGCCAACTTATCACCTGGCGGTTGTAGTGGATGATTACCTGATGAAGATTACCCACGCTTTCCGCGGCGAAGAATGGTTGCCCAGTGCACCGGTCCATATTTTGTTATGGCGCTATTTGGGCTGGAGAGATAAGATGCCTAAATGGGCACATTTCCCATTGATTTTAGGACCTGAAGGAAAATTAAGTAAACGCGATGGAGCTAAATACGGGTTTCCTGTTTATGCTATGAATTGGAAAGATCCCGAAACAGGTATATTAACAGAAGGATTCAGGGAAAAAGGTTTTTTACCGGAGGCATTTATTAACCTGCTTGCTTTGTTAGGCTGGAATGATGGAACGGATAAAGAAATTTATACGTTGGATGAACTGGTTGAAAGTTTTAATATTGACCGCGTGCATAAAGGCGGCGCACATTTCGACTACGAAAAAGCAAAATGGTTCAACCACGAGTGGATCAAAAGATCAACAGCTCAGCGATTATTGCCGGATGTAAAAATTGTTTTGAATAATAACCAGGTTCAACTTCCGGATGATGAAAAACTAACCCGCATTATTGACCTGGTAAAAGAGCGTTGCTCCCTGTTAACTGACTTCTATGAACAAACGAAATTCTTTATTATCTCGCCCGGCGAAATTGATACAGCTTCCATTCAGCCAAAGTGGTCAGCGGCAAAAAAAGAATTTTTTGAAGAATTCATAAATAAAATAAGTGGTTTGGAAAGCATTCATGCCTCAGATTTAGAGACTCTGTTTAAACAACTAGCCCAGGAAAAAAATATTAAACCGGGCGAATTACAACTTCCCTTGCGCATTATGCTGGTTGGAGGAAAATTTGGACCGCCAGTTTTTGAAATTGCAACCATAATTGGTAAAGAGGAAATAATCAAAAGAATTAACCATACGCTGAACCTTTTAAAATAAATATATTTATTACTCAAAAGTTTTCCATGCTGACTGCTTCCTCCCAAAAAGCCAGGCCATACTGGCCTGTTATTTTAATGCTTGTTGCCATCAAACTGACACTTCCTGTTCTATTGCAACATGAAATGTATGAATTGCAACGCGATGAATACCTGTATTATCAACAAGGACAACATCTATCTACAGGTTTCCTTGAAAATCCGCCCCTGATAGCCCTTTTAGGCACTATCACAGCCAGGATGGGTGGAGCGGAATGGATGCTTAAACTGTGGCCTTTGATCTTCGGTGCACTAACGGTGATCCTCACCTGCTTAATAGCAACTGAATTCGGCGGCAATCGTTTTGCGCAATTTTTAGCGGGATTGGGCATTATAACCGGCGCTTTCATGCGGATGCATTATTTATTTCAACCCAACTTCCTGGATATTTTTTCATGGACGCTGGCACTTTATTTTCTCCTCCGTTTTATTAACACCAACCGCAATATTTTTCTGTATCTTATAGCCTTAGCTATAACAATTGGATGGTACAGTAAATATTCCATTTTATTCCTGGCTGTTGCAATAGCTGTATCCATTTTACTGACCAGGCATCGAAAGCTAGTTACAAACAAGCATCTTTATTTTAGTGTTGGATTATTGCTGATATTAATACTTCCCAATATTAATTGGCAATACACACACAATTGGCCGCTATTTCATCATATGGAAGAATTGCAGTCAACCCAATTAAAATTCCTGTCACCACTTGATTTTATCAAGGACCAATTCCTCTACCTGTTACCGGTAGTATTTGTCTGGATCGCTGGCCTTTACCGGGTTTTCAAAACCAAACCTTTTGCAGTTTTTGGATGGACCTATTTATTGGTCATTATTTTACTGTTAGCCGGAAGTGGTAAAAGTTATTATGCTATGGGGATCTATCCCATGCTTTTAGCTGCAGGTGGCGTTGCCATTGAAAGGTTTACATTCAGATATGCATGGCTTCGTGTAGCCATACCTGTTATCGTCCTAATATTAACGCTTCCATTTGTACCTATGCTGCTACCCCTTTGGGAGCCTCCAAAACTGGCAGCATTCTATGAAAAGCATGACGTTGAAAAAACAGGATTGCTTAAATGGGAAGACCAGGAGAACCATGCCTTACCACAGGATTTTGCAGATATGCTGGGTTGGAAGGAACTAACAGAGAAAACGGAAAATTTTTATCATTCCCTCCCCGATAGCATAAAGAAGGATGCTATCATTTTCGCAGATAATTATGGCCATGCCGGCGCTTTACAATTTTATGGTAAAGATGAAGACTTCCGTTCAAAAGTATATACGGATAATGGTTCAAATCTTTTATGGATCCCGGATGATTTTAATTTTAAACATATTGTTTTAATCAATCGCGACAAACCTGGTGCAGATGATGAAGTTTTCAACCACTTTGAAAAATTTACCATCATTGATTCAGTCTCCAATGAATACTCCAGGCAATTGGGTGATAAGATTTTTTTTTACCAGAATGCTAAACCGGAAGCAATGAAAATAGCAGCTATGGGATTACAGCAAATGAAGCAAAACTTCTCCCGCTGATCATCAGCCCTGTTTTTCCATCATTTCCAGGACAGGTTTCCATTGTTCACCTGCCATTTGCATTAATCTTTGCTGATCTTTTGCAGAAAGCTTTTTTAATCCCGAAGTATTTTGTTTTACATGCTCCGGCGTTCTGATACCAGGTATTACTGTACTTACTTCTTTGCAGGATAAAATAAAACTCAACGCGAGGGAAGTCTTGGACATTTCTTCCGCTTCTGCCATTGGCCACACATCCTCATTCAGTACTTTTAAAGTAGCAGATATGATTTCAGGGGTAAGCCGAAAACTGCGGTGATCGTTTTTATCAAATGTTGTTCCCGATGTAATCTTTCCCGTTAGTAAACCAAACTGCAATGGCATCCGTGCGATAATACCATAACCTGCAGCAGCGGATTGCTGCATAACATCATATGCCTTTTGGTTAATTAAATTAAATACCAATTGAAGTCCATTTCCCCATTTATTTTTAATCAGCCATTCCGCTTCTGGAGCAGGATTGAAGGTGTTTAATGATAATCCCCAATATCTTATTTTACCTTGTTTTACTAATAATTGCATGGCCTCAATACATTCCCCATTTTCTAAATGATTCAGCCTGGCTGAATGCAACTGGTAATAATCAATTACATCCCTTTTTAAACGGCGCAGGCTTTCTTCGCAGGCTTCAATGATATAATCTTTTGAATAATCAAGAATGATCTTCTGGTCAATTTCACGGTGGCCCACTTTAGTTGCAATAATGACTTCTTTGTGCCCTCTTAAAACTTTGCCAATTAAATCTTCTGAATGACCCAGTCCATAAAAATCAGCCGTATCAAAAAAATTAATACCTGCATCCAGGGCAGCATGAATTGCTTTAACAGATAAGTTGTCATCTGCAGGTCCCCATCCAATGGGTGTATCCCCAACTTTAGCATCCCCGCCGATGGCCCATGCGCCAAAACCAATTTCACTTACCTGCAGATCAGTATTTCCAAATTTTCTATAGTTCATACCTAAATTTACACAGTGTAGAACTAACTTGTATTTTTACCAGTGAAAATTCTCTGAATGACTAATGAAATTAAAAGACCCATTCGTGTATTGGTTGCTAAAGTTGGGTTAGATGGACATGACCGGGGAGCAAAAGTTATCGCCACTTCGCTGAGAGATGCGGGCATGGAAGTCATTTATACCGGTTTGCGTCAAACACCAGAAATGGTTGTAAACAGTGCCTTGCAGGAAGATGTAGATGCGATTGGCGTAAGCATTTTGAGTGGCGCTCATATGACGGTATTTAAAAAGATCATCCAACTAATGAAGGAAAAAGAAATGGATGATGTTTTACTCACCGGTGGAGGTATCATTCCGGATGCAGACATGAAAGAACTGAATGAAATGGGTGTTGGAAGATTATTTCCACCTGGTACAACGACCACTGATATTGCAGACTATATCAAGAACTGGGTTAAAGAAAACCGTTCTTTCTGATCTTTAAATAAATTCTTCTTCTATAAAAATATTTTAAATGTATACCACACTATTCACAACCATTGAAAATAACATTCTAACGATCACCATTAACCGCCCTGAAAAATTAAATGCCCTGAACCAGCAGGTTATGGAAGAATTAGGCCAGGCCATGGATGAAGCGGAAAATGATTCACAGGTCCGTTCAATAATTATTACCGGCGCAGGCGAAAAAGCTTTTGTAGCAGGTGCGGATATCAAAGAATTTTTAGCGGTATCAGAAGGAGAAAAACTGGCTAAAAAAGGACAGGATATTTTTTTTAAGATTGAAAACGCTTCAAAGCCTGTAGTAGCCGCTGTGAACGGGTTTGCGCTGGGTGGTGGCTGTGAGTTAGCCATGGCCTGCCATTTCAGGCTGGCATCTGAAAATGCAAAGTTTGGTCAGCCGGAAGTAAACCTGGGTTTGATACCGGGATATGGCGGCACACAAAGATTAACGCAGCTCATTGGTAAGGGCCGTGCCATGGAATTATTGTTAACGGGTAATATGCTGGATGCTTCCACTGCACTGCAATATGGATTGGTAAATTATGTAGTTCCTGCAAATGAATTGATTGCCCGGACCATTGCATTACTGGATGTGATTAATAAAAAAGCACCTATTGCTGTACGTGAATGTATTAAAGCGGTCAACGCAGTTTATGATCCGGGTAAGAATGGATTTGAAGAAGAAGCAAAAAGTTTTGGAATTACATTCAAAACAGAAGATATGAAAGAAGGCGCAACCGCTTTTTTGGAAAAAAGAAAGGCGGAGTTTAAGGGAAAATAATTGGTCTGCGGGCGGATTAATACAGAATCACTTCAGAGAATCCGCGCAATCTGCGGGAGATTTTTTCCCGCTGATTTATTTTTTTTTCCCGCTGATAACGCGGATCAACACAGAAAATATTAACGAAAACCAGACACAATTGTAAGAATTAATAAAATTGATATGACTGAGAATGAAATATCCTATACAATAAGGGGAGCAATATTTAAAGTGTTCAATACGCTTGGACCTGGTTTACTTGAATCAGCTTATGAAGCTGTTTTAATGTTTGAATTGCAAAAAGAAGGACTAAATGTAAAATGCCAAGTGCCTTTACCACTTATTTATGATGAAATAAGATTGGATGTTGATACAGAATTGATTTGTTGGTAGAAGAAAAAGTAATTATAGAGATTAAATCCGTTGAAAAGCTTGCAGAAGTGCACCATAAACAAGTAATCACATATTTAAAACTCTCAGGAAAAAAATTGGGGTTACTAATAAATTTTAATTGTACAGAAATTGAAAAATCAATTTTCAGAAAAGTAAATGGTTTATAATTCACATCAGCGCAAATCCGCGCAATCTGCGGG
>JACCYQ010000101.1 GCA_013696395.1 Chitinophagaceae bacterium | reverse complement strand
AAAATTATTGGCCGCACAATTGAAGAAACTTTGAAGCTGACTTATTGGGAAATAACCCCTGAAAAATATCATGACCAGGAAAATAAAGTTTTGGAAGAGCTTATGGGCACGGGTAAATTTATCAATTATGAAAAAGAATATATTCATAAAAACGGAAATCTTGTCCCCGTAAGATTATCGGGAAATATTTTTGAAAAAGACGGAGAAAAATTTATTTGGTCGAGCGTTGAAGATATTACTGAACTCAAAAAAGCAGATGAAGAAAACAGGTTTAAAGCCCATTTATTAAGCACTATCGGGCAAGCGGCAATAGCAACAGATATAAAGGGCATTATAAATTATTGGAACCAGGCAGCAGAAGATATTTATGGGTGGACAAAAGAAGAAGCGATAGGGAAAAATATAATTGATCTAACTCCTTCTGAGTCCACCATTGAACAAGCTATCCAGATAATGGAAGAGCTAAAAAAAGGGCAAACATGGTCTGGAGAATTTAAAGTGCGGAAAAAGGATGGAACTAATTTTCCTGCCCTGGTTACCAATTCTCCTATTTATGATCAGCATAATAAATTAAGCGGCATCATTGGTATTTCATCAGACATTACCGAAAGCAAAAAAGCCGAAGAAAGACTGGTAGAAAGTGAAGCGAAGCTTAAAACAGCACAATCAATAGCGCAGGTGGGTAGTTGGGAAGTAAACCTGCTGAATTATAAGCATTCATGGTCTGATGAATTTTGCAGAATTTTTGGAGTTGAATGTGACGAAATTATTCCATCATCTGAAGCGTTTCTGTCATTCGTTCACCCGCACGATGCCGCATTAGTAATCAGCAGCATGGAAAATGCTTTTGCTACTTTTACAAATTCATCATTTAGTTTTCAATTCATAAAAAAGAATGGGGAGTTACGACATGCAACTACAGAATGGAAATTTGAATTTGACCACAATGACAAGCCCATTCGCATAGATGGAATTTTGAGGGATATTACACAGCAAACAAAATTGGAAAATGAGACTTTAAAAGTATATAAAGAAAAGAATAGTATTCTTGAAAGTATTGGCGATGGCTTCTACGCATTAGATAAAAACTGGAATTTTACCTATTGGAATAAGGAAGCGGAAAGATTGCTTAACAAAAAACGCGAAGAAGTATTAGGCAAAAATATTTGGGAGATATTTCCAGACAGTATTGATTCCGAAATGTATAAAAAATATCATGAGGCTATCGAAAAAAATGCGGTAATTAATTTCGAAGTTTATCATCCTGCAATAGATAAATGGTTTGAAGTAAGCGCTTATCCATCTTCAACCGGCTTATCTGTTTTTTTTAAAGATATAACTGACCGCAAAATATCAGAAAAACAATTAGGCGAATTAAATGCCAATTTAAAAAAGCACGCCAGCGATCTGGCAATTTCAAATAAAGAACTCGAAGAGTTTGCCTATGTAGCATCCCATGATCTGCAGGAGCCGCTGAGAATGGTCACCGGATTTCTAGGGCAGATAGAAAATAAATACAGTGATTTAATTGATGATAAAGGCAAACAATATATCCACTTTGCAATGGATGGTGCAAAAAGAATGCGCCAGATAATCCTGGACCTGCTTGAATTTTCAAGAATAGGAAGAATTGAAGACACCGAAAATCTTATTGACCTGAATGATATAGTACGGGAAGTTATTGTATTATGCCAAAAACAAGTAACAGAAACAAAAGCAATTATCAGGTTTGAAAACCTGCCATCGCTGGTAACACATCAAACTTCTTTGCGGCAGGTGTTTCAAAACCTGATAAGCAATTCTCTTAAGTATCATACTAAGGGTATAGCTCCTTTAATAATTATATCAGCAGAAGAGACTGAAACACACTGGCAATTTGCAATAAGCGATAATGGCATAGGAATAGAAGAAGAATATTTTAATAAAATATTTGTGATTTTTCAACGACTCCATAACAAAGATGAATATTCGGGTACCGGGATAGGCCTGGCAGTCTGCAAAAAAATTATTGAAAACCTTGGGGGTAAAGTATGGTTAACTTCTGTGCCCGAAAAAGGAACCACTTTTTATTTTACTATACCAAAAAAATGAAAATCTGGAGAAGCTATATAAACACCATTAAACGCAATTGCGCAAGCCCGGCAAATGCCATAAAAGATTTAAGTTACTGGCGAAATAACTTGTTTGCAGGTATAATTATTTTTTTGTTACCCTTATGTATAATAGCGTTGATCCCCGGTGTGTATTGGAGCTTTTTTACACATCACTATATCATTGCGCAGGCAGATATAGCCGTAATAATAAGCATTTTGGTCATAGCTTTTATAAAAGGCATTCCTATATACATTCGCAAAATAGTTTTTATTGTAAGCGCCTACCTGCTTAGTTGTATAATGCTGTACTCCGTAGGCTTAACCGGTTCCGGGCAATTATACCTGCTCATAGCCTGTATATTCAGTATTCTTATTTTTCCAACAAAATATTCATTGTGGCCGGCTATTGCAAACACTTTTATATGTGTGCTCGTTGCAGTTGGCGTATATTATAACATGTTGCCCTGGCCGGATAATATTCAGAATTCAACCGGTGCATGGATAGCTGCATCCTCCAGCCTGGTTTTTCTGAGCTTCTTATTATCAGTACTTATTCCAACACTGTTCAATGGGTTGCAGGCAACATTGTACAATGAAAAAAATCTTGCGCAGCAGTTAAGTGACGAACAAAAATCGCTAACCTATGCCATGGAAATGCTTGAGAAAAAGAATATGGAGTTGGGACAATTCTCCTATGCAGCTTCGCATGATCTGCAGGAACCACTCAGGATGGTGACGGGTTTTTTAAGTCAACTGGAAAAAAAATATGAAAACATGCTTGATGATAAAGGCAAACAATATATATGGTTTGCTGTAGATGGCGCTAAACGAATGCAGAAGATAATCATTGACCTGCTTGAATTTTCACATACAGGCAGCCAGCAGGGAAGTACTGAAGATATAAACCTGAACGAGCTTATAAAAGAGATCCAAATTCTTTATTGCACTGAAATTGAAAAAAAGAATGCAACAATTATGGTAGAAACACTACCGGTAATTCATTCAAATAAGATAGCGCTTAACCAGGTATTTCAAAACCTTATCAGCAACAGTTTAAAATATTGCCACGCAGAAAGAAAGGCTATAATAAAGATCAACGCAATAGAAAAAGAGCAGCACTGGCAGTTTAGCATTAACGACAACGGCATAGGAATTTCAAAAGAAGATTTTGAAAAGGTGTTTATTATCTTCCAACGGCTTCACAGCAAAGAAAAATATCCGGGAACCGGTATCGGGCTTGCATTAACCAAAAAAAATATTGAACAAATGGGGGGCGAAATTTGGCTAGAGTCAGTAGAAGCCCGCCCGGATGACCCGGTCGGACGGGGTTCAGGGAGCACTTTTTATTTTACCATAAAAAAATAATAAAATGTTTACGGCTATCAGCAGTTTCGAAATACTGAATGGAATGGAAGACGAAGTAAAGCAGGCTTTTATAAATCGCCCCGGGCTTGTAGAGAAATATGAAGGGTTTGTAGGTTTAGATGTATTAAGCCCCGTAGAAAATCCTTCACAGATATGGTTGATTACAAACTGGACAGACGAAGCAAGCTTTAAAACCTGGCATAAAAAACATTTAAAAGATTCTCATGCAGGAATTCCGAAAGGGTTAAAGTTGATACCACATAGTTTTAAGCTGCGGTTTTTTAACCATATATCATCTTAATTAAAACAGCAATGATGAATTTCAGCAACATATTAGATGATAACAGTGCGTCCCTTGCTGAGTTGATAACTGAGCTGCAATTTAAAAACAACCCCGGCCTCCTTTTAAAATATGGAATTGCCGGCAAAAAAAAATGCGGTGAAGATAACGGCTATCATCTTTCATATTTGTCAGTAGCCATGCAATTAGAGTGCACTGAAATATTTGCAGCATATATAGTTTGGGCCCAAAAAATGCTCGAAGGCAGAAAGATACCGGTTAAAGACCTGGCAAATAACCTGGACTATATTGATATTGCGTGTAAAGAATTATTGCCCGGGGAAGTTTACGAAGCTGCCCGTATTTACATCCTGGAAGGCAAAGAAAGATTAAATGATCATAGCCCAGCTATGGAGACTTATTTAAACAATAGCAATCCTATATTGGATGAAGCGAAACAATATCTCGATTTTTTACTAACAGGAAAAAAATCACAGGCACAAGCACTGGTAATGGCTTTGGTAACCAATGGCGAAACAATTGCATCTGTTTATGATAATATCTTTAAAGTTACCCAGCAAGAAATCGGGTTGCTGTGGCAAAATAGCATGATAACTGTTGCCCATGAACATTATTGTACTGCGGCTACCCAATCAATTATGTCAACCTTATATCCTTACATTTTTACTTCAGAAAAAAAAGAGCGGAAGATGCTCGCGTGCAGTATTTCAGGCGATCTGCATGAGATGGGGATAAGAATGTTGTCTGATCTGTTTGAACTGGATGGATGGGACACCTATTATATGGGTGCCAATATGCCTGAGGAAAATATTATTAGCGCATTAATCGAACAAAATCCACAACTGCTTGCTATTTCAGTAACCATGCCATTTCATATTACAAATGTGCTCTCATTAATTAAGAAGATCAGGGGAAACATTTTACTCAATAATATAAAGATATTGGTTGGAGGTTATCCCTTTACGTTGGTACAGGAC
>JACCYQ010000093.1 GCA_013696395.1 Chitinophagaceae bacterium | reverse complement strand
ATTTTGCAGATTATTTTTTTCTGTGATATTTTTAACAGTCCTGTTTTTCACCCTGGCATTATTTATTCGTCACAAGAAAGAATACAGATTTATTTACCAACATATATTTTATGCGAAAAATTTATTCAATCATTTTAGTCTCATTCCTTTTAGTGGGTACCTTTTCCTGCAGCGGCCTGAAAAAGTTTTCTGGTTATGTTTTAACAGAGCAGGATGCAGCAGCGGCCATCCGTCAATTACTCAACCTGGGCGCCGGCAGTGATGGCATGATGAATGCTTTCAGTAAGGAAAACATGCTTTCCGCTATTTTCCCTGAGCCGGTGAGCAATGTTTTAACAACCTTACAGCAACTTGGACTCACCAACGAGATTGATCGGTTTACTACAACATTGAGCCTGGCTGCTGAACAAACCGCGGAGAAATCGGTTCCAATTTTTGCACAAAGTATCAGCCAGTTAAAATTTAAAGATGCGGTGCGCATTGTAAAGAATGGTGGTACAGCAGCAACAGACTACCTGCGTTCATCAACAGGAGATAGTTTACGCATAGCCGTTAAACCAGTTATGCAACAGGCCATCAGCGAATATAAACTGGATCAGCAATGGGCTAAAATAATCAAACCGACCAGTGTGATTGGCGGAGCAAAAATAAATACGGACTTATCTAACCTGATGGCCGGTGTTGTTACAGAAATGATGTTCCGTAAAATCGAAGCAGAAGAAAGAAAAGTGAGAACGGAAGCTTCTGCAAGAACCACCACCCTTTTACAAAAAGTATTTTCAAAAGATTGGAATTAATTTTCCGTCTGACCTCCATCCATACCCGGGCCTGCCCCGGGTTTTTTATTAATTACCAGGTATATTAATGACTGTGATTATTTGCAATGATGGTGATCACCGTAATGCAATCACTTATTCCCGAAATCAAAATTCTTTATCTTTCCGTATGAAGATTCTGTGGCAATATTTAAAACCTCATAAAGCAGTTATTTTTTTATCTCTTTTATTAGCAGGTATCGCACAATTGTTAAGCCTGATAGATCCATTGATCTTTGGAAAAATAATTGATGATTATGCCACCAATCCAGGCAACCGAACGCAGGATGAATTGGTTAAAGGCGTTCTGTATTGGTTGGGTATTGCCATTGCAGTGGCGATGCTTGCAAGATTATTTAAAGCCTTCCAGGAATATACTACCCGGCTTGCTGTAGCACGTTTTGGCATGCAGATATTTAATGATGGTTTAAGACAAACACTAAGACTCTCCTTCCAGGAATATGAAGACAGCCGGAGTGGTGAAACACTTTCTGTTTTGCAAAAAGTAAAAACCGATACCGAGCGTTTTGTAAGTTCATTTATTAATATTGTTTTTTCTTCTGTTGTTGGTATCGGTTTTTTGATCTGGTACAGCATCACTAAAAACTGGATGCTGATACCGGTTTTTGTTTTTGGTATCCTGGTATTGGGTTCATTGACCGGACTTCTATCCAAAAAAATAAAAACCGTACAACGTTCCATTAACCGCGAAACCAATAAAATGTCGGGAGTAATAACAGAAAGCCTGCGCAATATTGAACTGGTGAAAAGCCTTGGGTTAACATTTCCCGAGATCAGGCGATTAAGAGAGCAAACAAAGAAGATCTTTGATTTGGAAATGGTGAAAGTAAAAAAAGTGCGTTCACTTTCCTTTTTGCAAGGAACAACCCTCAACCTGCTTCGGCAATCCATATTATTTATTTTGCTTTGGTTGATTTTCCGGGATGTTTTAACAACGGGAGAGTTGATCAGTATGCAATTTATTTCAACCACTATTTTTGTTCCATTGCAGGATCTTGGAAACATCATTCTTCAATACCGGGAAGTGGAAGCATCGGTAAATAATTTTGACCAGTTAATGCATAAACCCATTGAAGTAAGACCACCGGAGCCAGTTGAGATCGGTGAACTGCATGAACTGCGGTTTGAGAATGTGGTCTTTAACCATAAATCAGCATCGTATAACGCTATCGATAATATTTCTTTTGAAGTAAAGTCCGGCGAAACCATTGCATTTGTGGGCCCTTCCGGTTCCGGCAAATCGACATTGGTGAAATTGCTGGTTGGATTATACAAACCGGTGAGCGGTGGTATTTATTTCAACAACCAGGAATCAACCCAGATCAGGTATAATGAATTAAGAAGACAGATCGGTTTTGTAACACAGGATACGCAATTATTTGCAGGTACCATCAAAGACAATATGCTGTTTGTAAAAGCAGATGCCACGGATGAAGAAATTCTTTCCGCCATACATAAAGCGGCAGCCACCCCATTGTTGAAACGCTCATCTCATGGAATAGATACGCGTTTGGGAGAAAGCGGAATGAAATTATCCGGTGGTGAAAAACAAAGGATATCCATTGCCAGGGCACTGCTTCGTAATCCACGATTATTAATTTTTGATGAAGCCACTTCAGCGCTTGATTCTTTAACGGAAGAAAACATTACTAATACCATCCGAAAAATTTCTGCTGAAGGCGACCAGATCACTATTCTAATAGCTCATCGACTTTCAACAATTATGCATGCTGATGTTATTTATGTGTTGGAAAAAGGGAAATTCGCGGAAATAGGTTCGCATGAAGAACTGTTGCTGCAAAAGGGATTGTATTATGCCATGTGGAGACAACAGGTTGGTGAAAGAAGAGAGACTGCAAGACCCAAGGTTGAACAATTAATAGAAGAACCCGGAGATAATTTAGAATCATGAATAAGAAAAAAGAAGTTCTCGATATAATCAACATCATCCTGGAAGATTGCATTATGGCTTACCCATTGTCATCTTTTATCATCAGCCTGTATAAACAATATGGTCAAAGGGGAAGCCTGAGTAAAAAACAATTGCAGGGATTATATGCAAAAGCTTCGGAGATAAAGGATCTGCCACCGGGGAAATTGGCTGCACTTGAATCTATCATCAAGAAAATGCCAACACGTTATAAATCAGAACTACCGGAACCCAAACCTTTATTTGAAAAAGATGAATTGGCCGGACAACTGCTACATGATATTTTGGCAAAATACCCGGAACATAAAAGAGCATTGTACATCAAGTCGCGATATGATAATAATGAAGTGCTTACGCCAGCTGAAATGAGCGACCTGAAAAGATTTCACAAAGTGATTACCAGTAAGGGATAGCCGAAATTATGTATGATCTTTAATTTACAACCTCACCTTCCAAATCATAATCATAAGCTTTCAAAATTTTCACCTTTACAAAGTCGCCGGGGAATAATTTTGACTTGCTGTGAACCACCACTTCGTTATCCACTTCAACGCTGTCAAATTCTGTGCGACCGAGGTAACGGCCTGCTTCTTTTTTATCGATCATTACTTTAAAGGTCTGCCCGATTTTTTCCTGGTTTTTTTCTAAAGAAATTTCCTGTTGCACTTCCATGATCTCCTGTGCACGGCGTTCTTTTTCTTCTGCCGGAATATTATCGATCAAATCATATGCAGAAGTATTTTCTTCATGCGAATAAGAAAAGATACCTACCCGGTCGAATCGCTGACGAGTTAAAAATTGTTTTAATTCTTCCACATCATCCAAAGTTTCACCAGGAAAGCCTGCAATCAATGTTGTGCGTAAACAAATTCCGGGAACTTTTTCCCTGATAGCAATGGTGAGTTCTTCCATCTCCTCCCGGGTGATCTGTCGCTTCATCGCTTTCAACATATTATTGGCTGCATGTTGCAGAGGCATATCCAGGTAATTACAAATATTTTCCCTTTCACGCATGGCATCCAAAATTTCTAATGGAAATTTTGATGGATAAGCATAATGCAAACGAATCCAAACCAATCCTTTAACATCCGCTAACCGATGTAAAAGATCGGGCAACATTCTTTTTTTATAAATATCCAGCCCGTAATAGGTTAACTCCTGCGCAATCAACATGATCTCCTTCACGCCTTTCCTTACCAGTGATTTTGCTTCTGCAACAATTTCTTCTATCGTTTTGCTCACATGGTTACCACGCATTAAAGGAATAGCGCAAAATGAACAGGTTCTGTTACAACCTTCTGAAATTTTCAGGTAAGCATAATGTTGCGGAGTAGACAACAATCGTTCGCCCAATAATTCTGATTTATAATCTGCATTAAATTGTTGTAGTATCAGGGGCAGTTCCATAGTGCCGAACCAGGCATCCACTTCGGGAATTTCTTTTTCCAGGTCTTCGCGGTAACGCTGGCTAAGGCATCCGGTAACATACACTTTATCCAGTTTACCTCTTTGCTTTAATCCCACCTGTTCAATGATGGTATTGATGGATTCTTCTTTTGCTTTATCGATGAATCCGCAAGTGTTGACCACTACGATATTGTGGTCAGGCTTTGTGCTTTCATGCACCACATCTATAGCATTGGCATGCAACTGGCCGCTGAGTACTTCGCTGTCAACCATATTCTTGCTGCAACCAAGGGTAATAATATTTACTTTATCTTTTTTTAGCGTCCTGACTTTCATAACAAGCGGCGAAGGTAAACAGCAAAGTCAAAATTTAAAAGTTAAATGTTAAGCAAAGTAAAAAGTTAAAATTTAAAAGTCAAAATCAGGTTTGAAACTTTCTGATTGGTTTTAAAAAATTAGGAAAGGAGTATATATAATGCACTATTTCATTTTCAAATTTTCAAATTATCCAATTTTCAAATTGTATGCATTAGTCCATCACTTCATAAATGGTAACCGGGTTTGATTTATTCTTCAGGCTAACTTCAGCCACTTTGCGACAATTAAACGATTCATTCACTTTATCAAAGGATTCCTGGTTGATGATGATCTGTCCTTCTTTGGCCACCCCCTGTAACCGCTGCGCCACATTTACCACATCACCTATAACCGTATAATCAAGACGACGCAAATTGCCGGAACCAATATTACCAGAGATCATTTCGCCACTATTAATACCGATTGAAACTTTTGGGGAAAATGTTATAAGATTTGATGCCGGAGGTAAATTCTCAATTTGCGTTCTTAATGCCAGGCAGGCATCAATGGCCCTGTCCAGGTGATAATTTCCTTTAAAAACAGCCATTATTGCATCGCCAATAAATTTATCAACAATACCACCCTGTGCAATGATCTCCTTCACCATTACATCAAAATAATTATTCAATAATTTAACGACAATATCAGGAGATTCAGTTTCACTTATGGATGTAAAGGAACAAATATCAATAAATGCCACCGTAGCATTAACGGTTTCATTGACCATGAGCGATGATTCATATTCGCGGGTGCTCATAAAACTGAGCACCGTTTCATCGACATACATTTTTAAAATATTATTCTCTTTAATGGCCTGAAGGGTTTGACGGACCTGTGCAACATGGGCGATTGTTTTTTCCATGGTTAAAGTAAGATCATCAAAATTGATAGGTTTGGTGATAAAGTCAAAGGCTCCCCTGTTCATGGCTGTCCTGATATTATCCATATCCCCATAAGCGGAAACGATGACAGCTTTAATAAGCGGACTTGATTCACTTAGCCGGCTAAGTAAAGTCAGTCCATCCATTTCAGGCATATTGATATCACTTAATACAATTTCAACATCAGGATTTTTTTGTATTTTTTCCAATGCATCTATACCGTTGATAGCAAATACAAACTCATACTGTTGCTCTCTTATTTTTTGCCGAAATTTCTGTTTGATAAGCATTTCCAGGTCAGTCTCATCATCCGCCACAAGAATTTTTGTCATACTATGCACGTTTTAATTTTTCTTTTAATGCAGTGAAATCAACGGGTTTGGTTAAAAAATCATCGGCTCCCAGTTGCATGGCCTGGGTGTAATTTTCATCATCTCCATAAGCGGTAATCATCATTACAATGGGGGGTGGTTTTTCATATTTCTCTTTGATGTGTTTTAATAATTCAAGCCCGCTCATTCCCGGCATATTAATATCGGAAAGGATCAATACGGCTTCATGCTCATGTTCATTTAAATACAACAATGCATCTTCTCCCGAAAATGCGAAAACAAATTCAGTTTCTCCATTTTTGATTTCTTTGCGAAAGCGTTGTTCAAAAAGAACCTGTACATCTTTTTCATCATCAACAACTAAAATTTTCATTTGTATTTTTTAAATGGGTAAATAAATAGTGAAAGTGGTGCCTTCTGACTCCTGGGTATCAACCTTCAATTCGCCATTATGCCCTTTGGTAATAATGTCGTAACTCAAAGACAAGCCCAGTCCCGTTCCTTCACCTGTTGGTTTTGTTGTAAAAAAAGGCTGAAAAATTTTGTCGATCAGTTGCGCTGGAATTCCATTGCCGTTATCCGTTACCTGAATCTCAGTTCCCCCACCGCCCGATGGGGGTATTTTGGAAGTCTTTACAGTTACCGTTGGCTCATAGTTTTCACCAGCTTCATTTTTCTTTTTATTTACTGCATAAAATGCATTGGTAAATATATTTAAAATAACCCTCCCAATATCCTGTGGAATGATATTGATGTTGCCTATAGATTCGTCAAAATCTGTTTTCAATGTAGCATTGAAAAGTTTGTCTTTAGCACGCAAACCATGATAGGCTAATCGGAGGTATTCATCGGCCAACGCATTAATATCGGTTGGTTCTTTTTGTCCGCTGCTTGTGCGGGAATGTTGCAGCATTCCTTTTACAATCGCATCAGCCCTTTTGCCGTGATGATTTATTTTTTCTTCGTTGCTGATCACGTCATTTGCAATTGCATTTACTTCATCCAGGTTTCCTTTTTTAATTTCATCTTTTAATTCTACCAGTAATTCTTTATTTACTTCCGAAAAATTGTTCACAAAATTTAGCGGGTTCTGAATTTCATGGGCTATGCCTGCAGTCAATTCTCCAAGGCTTGCCATTTTTTCGGATTGGATAAGCTGAGATTGCGTTGCTTTTAATTCTTTCAGAGTTTGCTCCAGTTTTTCTTTTTGCTTTTCAATTTCACTATTTAATTTAGTGAGTTCATCATTGCGTTTTTTGATCGCATCCGATTCTTTTTTGGCCTCTTCTGCTTTGTGTGTGATCTCCAGGTTTTCTATTTTTTGATTAACCGTGTTCCGGTGTAATTCTTTCTCCAATTTGCTATGCAACTCAAGGTGCTCCATTGCTTTTTCATAGTTCCCTTTCTTTTTATGAAATGAAAACAACTGGGAATGTGCTTTGCTTAAAAGGTCAAGAGCTTTTAACTCTTCGGCGATTATTAATGAAGCAGTAAGGCATTGCAGTACATAATCATTTTCTTCCGTTGACTGTTCAGTATTAAGGTTTGCAAGAAATAAAAGGATCTCTGTCTCTCCACGCTTATCACCGCTTTCCTTTCTCAATTGCATGCTTTGATTAGAAAGTGCAACGGCCTGCGCTTTGTCATCTGTTTCTTTATACACTTCAGCCAGGTGAAGCATCGCATTCGCCTGTCCCCGCTTGTCTCCTGTTATTTTGCTGATAGAAAGACTCTTTGTGCAGTATTCAATCGCCTGCTCATAGTCTTTTAATTTAAAATAAGTAAAGCCGATATTATCAAGACTACCTGCTTCACCCCATTGATCATTGGATTCCTGCCGACCGGCCAGTCCTTCCCGGTAATACTCCAGAGCCCTGGGAAAGTCCCCATTCTCAAAATAAATGGAGCCGATAATATTTATAGGATAGGACTGGAACAATTTATTATCCAATTCCCGGTGAATGGAAAGGCTTTTATACTGGTATTCCAGTGCTTTTTCAAAATTTCCGAGATGCTTGTATGTAACGCCTATCTGATACAAGATTGTAGATTGGTTTTCCCTGCAAGTGGTTCTTTCGATTAATTCAAGAGCTTTGAATCCTAATTCTAATGACCTGCCAAATTTTCCCCAACCACGCTGAATGATCGTCATATATTCATAAGCGCAAGATTGACCAATGATATCATCCAGGGATTCAAACAATGCCAGGGATTCTTCAAGCAATGGCAGCGCTTCCTGATTTTCTGAGCGACGTACGTAGCAAAACCCCAGCGATTGTGTACCGTGAGCTAATCCTTTTTTATAATTTATACTCCTCGCTAGTTTTACTGACTCCTGGCTCAATTGAAACGATTTTGGTGTATTGTATACTCTTACATCCCATGCTTCCTGGTTAAGCTTATCTATTTTTTCTTTCTTCAATTGTATTTCCCGGTCTATGCTCATTTAATAATTTTGGCAGTTAAAAAAATGATTTGGCAGGCAATTATGTTTTTTCAATCTTTAATAGCTGAAATTACTGATTTATTATTCACTTATAAAATGATTGGGTATGAACGAACGTAACGCCGAACTACAGTCGATCCGGGATGCCGTCAACCTCTATGTTGAAGGTCTTCACACCGGCAACATAGCTATGCTGCGAAAAGCCTTCCATCCCAAAGCAATGATGTATGGTGCAAGTGACGGCAACATCACTATTGTTGAAATAGAAGGCTTGTATAGTTTTGTTGCCTCCAACAAACCGCTTTCCGAAACCGGCGAACCGCATCAATGTTTTATTTCCTCCATTCAATATGCAGGCAATGCTGCATCAGTAGAAATGATCGAGGAATCCGCTCACGGAAATGATTATACCAATTACTTTCAATTATTGAAGATTGATGGGCAATGGGTAATTGTAAGTAAATCGTATAATGCATCAGCTTCAAAACCCTGAAACTAATTTCAATTTTTATTTCATATAAAACTCCCACTGAATCCTGTCCGGGTCTTTGAAAGCAACATATAATTTATTTAAAGCCTCATCCAGTTTCACCCCTGTGTTTTCAACTCCTGCAGCGGCCAGTTTATTTGCAAAACGATGAAGTTCTTCTTCCGTCTCGCAGGTAATTGCAATATGATCCAGCCCAACTTCAAAAGGACTAAAGGATGAATATTGTTTATCTCTTGGATCTGCTTCTTTAAACGCTATAAAAACACTGCCTGCTAAGAAAATGATCAGTTCGGGCTTATCCATCACCAGTTTCCAGCCAAGCGTATTTTGATAAAAGTTTTTAGTAACATCAAAATCCATTGAGCGGAGGCCAATATGGTGAATGAAATCTTTCATCGGGCTGGCATCAAAATGATTTTCCTGTTCAGTGATCTCTCCTTTATCATTTATAACAAACCGATCTGCAGCACGAAGTGTAATACCCAACACTGCTATTGTTATATCCACTTTTGTAATGATGCCGGTTAATGATTCATTATAATAATGATCAACGACATTTATAACAGCTCCGTCCAGTGCCGGCTCTAATGGTTTCCACCATTTTTCAAATACAGCTTGTTTACCTGTTATTGGGTTATGAGCACCGCCTGGTGCAAGCGGCGCCCGGAAAGCTATTTCGTCGCTGAAAGGAATAGAACTAAAATTTTTTTGTCTTAATGCTTCAAAATAGGTCTCTGCTACTTTTTTAAGCTGTTCTTTTCTTTGAATTAGTTTAACATCCATTTTTTTGCAGTTATTAAGTGTTAAGGTATGTGTTGTAGATATGAAAAATAGTTCATTAAAATCACACCTTGTTGTTTGCGAATGGTAATTGAACAATAAAAATTGAACCTTCCCCTTCTATCCCTGCCTGCGCTACCCCTTCGGCAGACAGGCCCGCCCGTTCCGGTACGAACGGGGTTTCTACTTTTAATTCACCCCCATGTGCTTTAATAATATCATAACTCAGGCTCAAACCCAATCCCGTTCCCTGCCCGGTGGGCTTAGTGGTAAAGAAGGGTTGAAAGATTTTATCTTTTACCGATTCAGGGATTCCATTTCCATTGTCACTGACCCTTATCTCAACCCAAGACCCCCTGCCCCCCGACGGAGGATTCTGGGTCGTTTTAATTTCAACAGTCGGCTCATAACCTGGAATATTCTGCTTCTTTTTTTCATCAACTGCATAAAATGCGTTATTGATTAAATTCAATAATACTCTTCCAATATCCTGGGGAACGATATTTATTTTTCCAATCGATGCATCAAAATCTGTTTTAATAGTTGCATTGAATCCTGCCTGTCCGGCAGACAGGGATTTGTCCTTTGCCCTTAAGCCATGATAACTCAACCGTAAATATTCATCACATAATGCATTGATGTCTGTTGGTTCTTTTACACCGCTACTGCTGCGGC
>JACCYQ010000151.1 GCA_013696395.1 Chitinophagaceae bacterium | reverse complement strand
AATGATTAAATTCATGTTTGCTGATTGAAATGAATCGGACCTCATCGCCGGCCTTTAAATAAGTTGGATTTTCTTTTGTGGCATCAAACATTTTCAATGGTGTTCTGCCAATGATCTGCCATCCACCAGGTGATTGTACTGGATAGATCCCGGTTTGTCTGCCTGCAATACCCACGCTACCCGCTGCTGTAATTCCGGGCTGCTGTTTGCGGGGAAATGAAATGGCTTCATCCACTTGGCCCATGTATGCAAAACCCGGGAGAAAACCCAGCATAAAAACCCGGTATGTTTTACCGGCATGTATGCTGATCAATTCTTCTTTGCTTATGTTTTTTGCCCGGGAGATATAATCAAGATCTGGCGCATATTCATCATCGTAACACACAGGAATGGTTATAGACGTTTTTACTTCATCACCAACCTGGATATCCTGCTTCAACCAATTCTCCGTTTGTGTTTTCATCCATTCGTAAGCAGAGCCGATGACCGGATTGAATATTTTTTTTATTTTATGCGGGTCGTAAAAAATAGTGAGTGAGGCATAAGCAGGGACAGCCTCTATCATAGCTGGAAATGGATTTTGTTGCAAATCATAAAACCTGGCCAGCACTTGTTTATTAATGGCTTCATCAATCCTGTTGCCAAAATCAACCGTCAGTGCAGCATCCCCGAGTGGATAGATTTTGTAAAGCGGTTCCATTTATTGAAGATAATTACGCAATTCCAATTTTAGGAATTAGTGTATTAGGAATTGGGGTGAAGGTTGAGGGAATTTGCCAATTCGAAATTGTGGAATTTGGAATGCGATCTTGAAAATGAAGATAAATTGCTTTAGAAATATTATTCTTTATTGGGCTTTGCGTCTTTATGAAATCGTGAGATTGCCACAAAGACGCAAAGGCACTAAGAAGCGCAAAGTTTTCCTAATTTGCAACTATGGAAAACAATCAACAAAAACCACCATCACCCGAACGGTGGTTGCGCGGACCGGTGCAAAATATTATTCTCCCTTTGCAACCGGTTGCCCATGCCTTGTTACAGGCACAGGATGAAATCAATGAAATAATGAATGCATTTCCTCCTCATCTTCTTTGGGAGCATGTTGCCGGAATGGCTTCTGTTGGTTTTCATTTGCAACATATAGCCGGTGTGCAGGACCGTTTATTTACCTATGCTGAAAACAAATCATTATCTGATAAACAAATGATTGCACTGAAATCGGAAGGAAAAAGAAATGAAGAATATAGTGCTGCTATATTACTGGAAAAATTAAATGCGCAATTTCATGAATCTTTAAACAGACTTTCAATATTCACAGAAGAAAAAATCCGGGAGGAAAGAAAAGTAGGCCGTAAACAATTGCCATCCACTGTTCAAGGGCTTCTTTTTCATGCAGCAGAACATACCATGCGGCATACCGGCCAGTTATTGGTAACCATTGCCGTTTTGAAAAATAATCATCCACATTTCTAATCGTTTATTCCCCCGTTAATTGGGCTTCCACCTGTTTTAAATTATCCATGATGGTTTTTAATTTAAATTCTTCTTTTCTTAAAACTCTTTTTCCCAAATAGAAATACGCAAATATCATCCAACCAAGGTATACAGCTAAAAAGATCAGCACATTGACTATAGGCCGTCCCTGGAATAAGTCAAATAAATAAATACCCATTGCCAGGTTAAGGAAAATAAAATACAAAGGCATGTTCCATTTTATTTGTTTCTGCCGAAAGTTGTAATAGGTTTCCCATTGTTGCAGATGCTGACGGGGTGGCAAAGTTTCATCGATGTTTTTGATTCTTTGCCAGGTAAAAAGAAAAAGGATAGCCTGTGCTGTACAAATGGCCGCCAATAAATACATGCCGATATAGGTAAGCAGTGTTTTATAAAAATCTGCAAACAATGCCATCGCTATCATCAATAAAGCAGTTAAGATGAGCATTAAGGCACTGCGAAACTGCTGGTTCTGCAAATTCAGTTTATAGTTCCTGGATTGACTGCTCCATTGAACGTTTTTATTTTCCCGGGAAGGCAGGCTGTCACCAGCCTGCTCCCATAATGTTTTTAAAGAATCAAAATCTTTCATATCGGTTATATATTTCCGTTAGTTGTTTTTTAATCCGGTGAATCTTTACCCGCAGGTTGTTTTCCGAAATATCCGTGATGGCAGCAATTTCCGGGTATGATTTGTTCTCCAGTACCATGGTAATGATCAGCCTGTCAGCTTCAGCCAGTTGGCTTACACATTTGTAAAGCAATTGCACTTCCTGTTCTTTCTGGTG
>JACCYQ010000032.1 GCA_013696395.1 Chitinophagaceae bacterium | reverse complement strand
CGTTCCATGTATCCACATAAAGGGCTGCTGAACATTTTTTATTAAATCTGCATTATTAATTTTCAAATCTGTTGCGAACACGCCAGGAATAGCAAGCACTGCAGCATCCTGCACCATAGCTTCAGCGGAGGCAAAAGGTGCTTCCAATATCAATTTGGAAGGTTTCATACTTCTTGGTTCAGCACATAATTTTGTTGCTGGTGCGCTACCCATACTAAATCCATAAATGATTAATCTTTCATTTGATAAACCTTTTGATTTCAACCATTGCAAACCAGCATCCACATCATTATATAAAGCATTTTCTGAAGGTTTACCTTCAGAAAGTCCATACCCTCTATAATCAATCATTAAAACCCCATAATTATTTTTTGATATGGTATTAGCCAACAACTGGGCTCTTGGCCAGTAAAAATCCATATGGTCCTTATTTCCGTGGCAATACATAATCACTGTATCAGTTGAAATACGGTTAATATCACCAATATAAACCGCAAAAATTTTCGTGGAGTTAGATTCATCTGCTCCTTTTGAATTTAGGGTGAAAAGTGAAATCAGATCCTGGGGTATTGAATAGTTAGCATCCAGGGTGAAGTCTACTTCACCTTTATAATTATATAATTCATATTTGTCAATAGCATGTTCGTTAGCATTAAACAAACTATCGTCAACCCGGCAGCCGGAAGAAATAAGTAAAAAGATCATTGCTGACACTACAAAAAATGGATAAGTTTTCATATTCAAAATTTTCTTGTACAACCAAAATAAATTCCCAATGCTCCATTATTACCAAATGGAGATTTATATTCAACAGGGCTATTATTGTTTTGAATGCCCGGAGTAATTAATTTCAATTCAATATTGTAATTCCATTTTTTTCTGACAAATGTTTGCCCGATCATAGGAGAAATAAGCCAATGTTTTTCCTGTTCCTGATCATGCGCTTTCTTACCTGATAATTCAAACCAATTGGAAAAACCAATGTAAACAAAATTTCTATTTTGATTAAAATCCCAAAAGGCATTTACATCTAATTGCGGGTAAATTTTAACCGCATCTTTATTTCTGTAAATAATATTAGCTACAGGGTTAAAACTTAGTCCCGGGAATAATCCTTTTTGTTTCAGTAATTGTTTTGTTACTCCAAATTCAACCTGGATATTACCATATAGCAAGGAGGTTATATTCAAAGATCCGAAACCGGTCATTGTACTATCAAATCCGTAACCATATGTTGCAGTTAAAAAAGGCATAGGGATGGAAACATCACTATAGTCGATAACAGGACCACCCACTGATAAATTGATTGCCTGTTGGTTATCATCCAAAGGTTTCACGAACCTAGCTGGTGCGCAGGATATTACATGTATTGATATTACCAGGAAGGTAAAAATGGTTTTATGCATTATTTATAATATTGAAAATTTATTAGTTTAAAATTTAAGGATGATATAATAAAACTAATGTTCATTTTTTGATTCTCTCATTTCTAAAAACACACTCTTACACCAATTGTTGGAAAAGTTTTATTATTGAAAACAGCATGCTGTAGCGTAGGGGCATTTTCAATATCAATAAAAACGGAGGCTGCATTAGCCTTTTTCTTATTCCTGCTGGAAGCAAAAAATAAATAAGCACCGGTACCTAAACATGCAAGTCCAATTATAGCAGGTACTGTGCCGACAGATTCGGTTTTATTGTCACTGAATTCTGGAAATGGATCTGATGCTGCAGAAAGCACTGTGACAAGAATTACTGTAGTTCCCACACCTGTTGCAATCCAGGCTGCAGTTTTTTGGTTTTTACTTTTTTTAAGGAAATCTGCACTGGATAAATGTTGATCATTTTCTATTTCCTGCGAAAAGACTGATCTACTAATCATTAATAAAACGAAGAAGATATATTTCATATTATCATTTTTGAATAATAAAACATTGTGAATGTAAACTTCATTAATTTTTTATTGTTTTTATATACACTTTAAAGTGTAATTATTTTCTACCCTTTTTGGTGTAGGGATTATCAATCCACATAAATCCAGAAATTGCAATAATTGGTGTGCTGCATTTAATAATGGAATTTTTTAAACTTCTCATTTTCCCTGATTCTTTGTGGCAGAATCTTGTTCATGTCACTTCAAGATTTTTCCTATTTAACACCCGGATTATATAACCTCATTTAAGCCGAGGTATCGCAGCCACTGTTAATGTGCTCTATTGAAATCTTCATTATTCATGTAGATCATTTCATCACAGTTAAGGTTGTCATTTGCTTCGGGCTACTGAATTCTTTTTTATGGTCCTAACAGGAATATTGCAAAACAAAAATGATTAACTGTTAATAATAACTGGTTGTGTCCTATTTAAGAAGGTTGTTTTCTCCTGCATACTTTACCAGAGCTGCAGTATTTTTTAGATCCAGTTTGGCAAGAATATTTTTTCTATGCGTATCTACGGTACTTGTACTTAGAAAAAGACTGGCCGCAATTTCCTGGTTGGTCATTCCGTTTGCAATGTGTTGTATGATCTCCATTTCCCGGGGGGTAAGGTGGTTGTTAGTTGACTGGTTTTTTTTTAAACCAATGTGGTAATATAAATTTATATTCAATTCATTGCTGACATACTTTTCGTTATTCATCACTTTTTCAATAGCTCTTAAGAGTTCTTCTTTTCCGGTATCTTTTAGTATGAAGGCATCTGCCCCGGCCTTTAGTAGTTTTATTACAACAGAAACATCGGACATCATGCTGACTACAATTATTTTAACACCCGGATTTTTTTGTTTAATAATTTTAGTTGCTTCAAGCCCATTAACCAAAGGCATATTTATATCCATCAATACACAATCAATGGAATTATTGTAAACTAAGTCAATAGCCTCCTGGCCATTTTTGGCTGAATAGATAGTTGCTATTGATTTTTCTCCTTTTAAAATTCCGCACAAACCATCGATAATAAGCTGGTGATCATCCGCTATCAATATATTATATGTAAGACCGGCATATTTCATAGAACAATAAATTTATAAGGTACTTCAATAGAAATGCTGGTTCCCCTGCCAGGTTGTGAGTCTATATTCATTGCACCATTTAATAATTTTGTCCGGGCTTCCAGGTTCTTTAATCCATAGCCATCTTTATGCTGGTTAAGATCAAAGCCTTTGCCATCATCTTCTATCATAATAATTATTTTTTCATCACGATAACCAATTTGCAATGAAACCCTTTTAGCGTTTGAATGTTTCAACACATTGTTAATTAACTCCTGGGTGATCCGATATAAAGCAAGCTGATATTCTATTTTTAAATTTTCATTCATTCCAAAAACGGATAAATCAAAATGTATGGTATTTGTTTGATTTATCTTATTGACCAGACTTTCAATTGCAGTTGTAAATCCGAATTCTTCCAATATGCCTGGGCTGAGGTTCAATAACATGTTCCTTACATCTTTAATTGTTTGGTTGATCAAATTTTCACTATTATCAGCCAATTGATCGGCTTGCTGGTATTGTTTTTTTTCAACACTATTTTTTAAGGAGGATAAAAATAATTTTAATGCTGATAATTTAGTCCCAACATCATCATGCAGGTCTCTTGATATTCTTTTCCTTTCTTCTTCTTGTGTCGCTATGATTGTATGTAATTGTTTTGCTTGTTTCTTTTCCATTTGACGAATCTTTTTTTTATAAATGGAATAAATGAGAAATGATGCGGTAATAACATATAATGAATAGGCCCACCAACTCCGATACCAGGGTGGCAAAACCTTAAAACTGTATAACACGGGGAAACTCCAAACCCCATCCGGACTCATTGCTTTAACTTTAAAAGTATAATTACCTTCATTAATATTACCAAAATGTGCTCTTGAATTATTCGTAATCGGGGCCCAATCTTTATCATATCCTTCAAGCATATATTGGTAACGAACTAAATACGGTCTTGCTGGTTCAATAGCAGCGAATTCAAAACTTAAATTATTGTTTTTAAAAGGCAGGTTAAGATTTACTGGTAAAGGGTAGAATCGTGTAACACTATCGAATTTTAAATCACCGAATTTATTTTGAACACTATCCCGTTGTAAATCATTCAGCACTTTGCCATAAAGAATTTTTTCTTCAAGCCGGATGGCTGACTGAAGATTTGTTTTTAAAATACTACCCGCGTTGTCGTCCTTTTGAATATATTTTTTCGCTAACAAATTATACCAACTTATGTTTTCATTATTAACCTGTAATTTTTGTATACGTAACACAGGGGGATCCGGGTTTTTGTGTATGGCTGAATAATCAAACCTGATTAATTTATCGCCGGTGCCTGCCCAGATGATGCCTTGATTATCTATATACATTGACTGGGTATTAATGTCTTTTACAGGGTACCCATTTTTCCAATTATAATATTCTATGTTTTCTTTCCGAATGGGTTTTCGGGCGTGCAAGCCATCCTTAATAACTGTAAACCCTAAGTTAGTTCCTATAATAATATTTCCTTTTTTATCTTCAACCAAATCATAAACTACATTGTCTGCAAGACCTTCATTAGTCGTAAAACTTTCAAATATGATTTCACCGGGTTTAAATTCATGGTAGTTAATCAATCTCTCTATGATATCTTTTCTTAAAATACTTATCCCTCCATTGCCGGTGCAAATCCATATATTTCCTCTTGAATCTTTTGTGAGGTTAAAGATATAATCATGAACGAGTCCCTGGTTAGTATTAAAATTTAAAAATGATTTTCCATTATAGTAAATAAGACCAGCTTCATGTGTTCCTAACCAAAGGTTTCCTGCTTCATCTTCAATCATGTCTCTTATATTATTACTGGGCAAACCTTGTGCAGTGGTGAAATTGGAAAACATTTTGCCGTCATATTTTGATAAGCCCATTTCTGTTCCAAACCAAAGATTTCCTTTCTTATCTTCTATAATACAGCGCACATGATTATATGCAAGTCCCTGATCGGTAGTCAATGTCATGATAGATTTCCCATCATACCTGCTAACACCACCATTTGTACAAAACCATAAATTATTTTTTCTATCTTCTAAAATTCGATGTACCCTGTTATGATTCAGCCCTTGCGACTTGCTGAAACTGGTGAAATGTTTCCCATCAAAATTTGATACACCTTGTGAATTTGTACCAAACCAAAATTTTCCTTTACTATCCTGTATCACGCTCCTGATTATATTATCCGCTAAGCCCTGGGTAGTTGAATAGCTTATAAATGCTTCTCCATTAAAACAACTTACTCCGCCATCTTCAGTGCCAAACCATAGGTTTTCATTTTTATCTTTAGTAATGGTTTGTACAATATTGCCGGCTAAACCCTGCTTCATTGTGAAGTTTAAAAAATAGTTTCCATCAAATCGGCTTACACCCCCTCCAAAACTTCCAAACCATAACTTCCCTCCTTTATCTTCTTTAATACTATGAATGTTGTATTTTGGTAAACCAGGCATGTTAGAAAAATTTAGAAATGATTTTCCGTCATACATTGATATACCGCCAGTTGTTCCAAACCAGAGATTTCCTTTATAATCAAGGTAACTGCTATGAACCTTATTATTAATTAAACCCTGGGCTGTAGTAAAATGGGTAAAGGATAGTCCATCAAACCGGTTAATGCCATCTCCTCTGGTGCCAAACCATAAGTTTCCATTGTTATCAAGAATGCTTGTTAATGCCTCTTTGCCTGCGAGCGATTCTGGAGTTTCAAAATTGTAAAATGATTTTCCATCAAACCGGCTAAGACCCTTGCGGGTTGCCAACAGTACATTATTATTTTTATCTAGGGTTATAGAATAAACTTCCGCACCTAAAAGTCCTTCCGGTTTTCCATAACTGACCAGGGATCTTCCATCATACTTGGTTAAACCACCTCCATCCAGAGCAAACCAGATATTACCTTCCGCATCTTCTGTAATATCCGTTACAGCATTATTCCCAAGGCCTTCATCCGCAGTAATGGTTAAGGAGGATTTTCCATCATATCGTGTTACGCCACCTCCAAGCGTGCCAAACCACAGGTTACCCGTTTTATCTTCATAGCTGCTTAAAACAGCATCTATCGCCAGCCCTTTTTCCATGTTATAAACTTGCATGGTCACAAAAAAATCGGCAGGTTTCTTTGCAGGTGGAGTAATCGTGATTTTTTTAATTCCTTCTGCGGTATGAATACTGGTTAAAAAACTGTCCTTTGCAGAAACATGAATGTTATTAGCTGGGATACAAGTGTCAATTTCTACAACAAAAGGTTTACCTGCCTGCATAATAGTCGGAAGTTTTATTCCTGAAACTGGAATTGCATCCTTTACTTTGCTTGATTGAGTTTGCAGACAGGATGAAATGCAAATACATGCCGCAACAATGAAAAGTTGCTGAACTTTGTAAGGCATCACTTTCGCTATATTATTCATCCTTCATAAAATTCAAATAGAAAATTAAACCAACTACATACTTTAAGATATGTAAACTTCAGGAATAGCAAGTTGGTAACCTATACCTGAATCAGGGTAATTATTGTATACCCTTTTTGGTGTAGAAAGAAAGTGTAAATATATTGAATTCACTGTATGGCTCCAGTTTGCAACGATTATTTTAACAGTCAATAAATTATTTTGTTTATGCGATTTGCTAATGTATTCTTTTCATTTTATTTGATTTTTGTTTTATCCTGTTCAACAACAAACCGAACCGGGTCAGATATTGAATCCAAGTCAACAAAAGAAACAAAATATTTATTTGAAAACACACCCCATTGGAGTGATGAGTTCAATTACCAGGGAAAACCAGACTCCAGTAAATGGGGTTATGATTTGGGTGGCGATGGATGGGGTAATAATGAACTGCAACATTACACCAATGATATTAAAAACGCTAAAGTTGAAAATGGTCAATTACACATTACGGCGATCAAAGAAAAAACGGAAAAAAGAGATTACTCATCTGCCAGGTTAATCTCCAAAAACAAAGGAGATTTTTTATATGGCAGAATAGAAGTAAGAGCCAAACTGCCTGCAGGTCGCGGCACATGGCCGGCCATCTGGATGTTACCTACAGACTGGGCCTACGGTGGTTGGCCAGAATCCGGAGAGATTGATATCATGGAACATGTAGGTTATGATCCAAATAATGTCCTATCCAGCATTCATACAAAATCATATAACCATGGAATTGGTACACAAAAAAGCGGTGGAAAAAATATTCCAACGGCCATGACTGATTTTTATGATTACCGGTTAGACTGGACGCCTTATGCAATCCGTTGCTATTATGATAATCAACTGGTTTTTACTTTTATCAACGAAGAAAAAACTTTTGAAGAATGGCCTTTTGACAAACGTTTTCACCTGCTTTTAAATCTGGCAGTAGGAGGTAACTGGGGCGGCGCAAAAGGTGTTGATGAAACTATTTTCCCGGCAACCATGGTTGTGGATTATGTGCGTGTGTATAAAATGATAGAAAAATAAACAACTAAACGGACATGTATAACCGTTAATAAAAAGCCTGCCGTTTTTGATGGCAGGCTTTTTATTGGTTAAAACGTTTTCGTTGTTTTTTCTTTCGCTTTTAATTTTGCTTTTTCCTGTTGGGATACACCCTCAGTGATCCATTTTTCGGGTGAGCGTCCCAGTAAGTAATGGTCAAAAAATTCTTTTTGTCTTATTTGGTAATCAATCTGGTTTTCTTTTTTTGCCAATCCATGATTTTCATCAGCATATACCAGCATGATGAAAGGTTTTTCCATCCTTCGCATCGTACTGTACATTTCAATTCCCTGGTGCCAGTCTACAGCGCCATCCTTATCTCCAAAAGCTACCAGTAATGGCGCTTTGATGGATGCCGCCTGGTACATTGGAGAGTTGCGCATGTGTTCTTCCATTCTCTCATACCATGGTCCATCAAATCTACCCTGGCTTGTTTCAAAGATCTTGGCATCCGGCGTTCCCGTATTCCAGTAAATAGAATTAGACATGCTGATTAAATTGGTCAGCGGGTCTCCAGCTACCGCGGCTTTGAAAATATCTGTTTGAGAAATAATGAATGATGTTTGATAAGCACCCCAGCTATGTCCCATCAATCCTACTTTATTTTTATCGATCATCCCTGTTTTCAATACTTCTTCAACGGCTGGTACTACACAGTTCACTGCACTGATACCGGGATCATTGATCTCGTAAATAATATCTGGTCTGAAAATAAAATAACCATTTGTGGTAAAGTTGGCCGTATTATAGGCACTTCTTTTTGACGGACTAACATACCCATGCAAACCGTTTGAGAGCTTTTCATAAATGTAAGTTACCATCGGGTATTGTTTCCCCGGCTCGTAATTAGCTGGATAATACAGCGCACCCTGCATTTCTACTCCATTTTTATTTTTATAAGTAATGATCTCACTTTTACCCCAATAATATTCATCCTGCTGTGGGTTGGTTGATAATACCTGGCTGACTTTTGAAAAATTATCGGTGAAATAAAGAGATGGCGATTGGTCAAAATTCTGTTTCACATAAGCATAACTGTTAGCATCCATAGCCTTTATCAGCCGATTTACCATGGCATCTTCGAAAACCAGTCTGTCCATCTTCCCTTTCTCTAATTTATAATAACCGGATTTTTTGCTTTTATCACCAAAAGCACTCAGGAAAATAGGCTTGGCGTCATCTATAAAAGGATCTTCATAATCCAACCTGTTTACACGATATATCACCTGGTCATTTTCGCCATCGGTTAACTTACGGGATGACTTGCCATCAGGTTTAACAGCCCAAACATTGTATTCATCATAAAGCAGCACTTCTTTATCACCTTTTATCCAACCTGCGGTGCCAACTGCCGGCTTGCTGGCAGGATGGTCGTCACGAACATTCCAAAAATCGCTTTTAATATTTTCGGTGATGTTCGTATTCTGCCCGCTGGCAATATTGTAGGTCCACCAATGTTTGTCTTTAAAGTATAAAAGATATTTCCCATCAGGAGAACTGCGGGGGAATGTATTTCCACTAACGATCACTTTTTCAAATACCAGTTTTTTATCGCCGGTTCTGGTATCTACCAGCCAGGCATCAGCGAAATCTTCTTTAAATGCAGGTTTATATTTTGTATTTGTATAAGTTATGGCAAAACGCTGGTTGCCGGTGAGCTGCACATTGGGTGCTTCATCAGTAGCTAATTGGAAAAAACGATTATTGTCGATGTTCCATGCGCTTAACAATCCGGAAGTTGTATCCTGGTTTAAGGTTCTAATTTGGCGGGGTTGAATTTCAGGGTCTTTCCAATGCCAAATATCTACACCAGCCAGCTTTTCTGCAGACACACCTTTGGCCGCAGCTATCACTGCACGGGTAGAATCGATGCGCAGGCTGTCTTTTTTTGTCAGGCTGTCACCTGGTCTTTTATCGTCTTTTTTAGCCAATTCATTAAATGTCCAATGAGTAATGCCAAAAAAGGCAGTCTTCATGTCATCACTCAATACAATGTTACTGCGGTTATGAACTCGCATACCTGCAGGAAATCCATTGGTTTTTTCAGGATTAAAAATTTTCAGCATAGGCGATTTATACAGGTTGGTATACGTGTATACTACAGCGTTATCTTCTTCATATTTGTCTTTACGAAAGCTGCTATAAAATGCCAATCCATCACCTTCTTTTTGCCAGGTGAGTTTTGAGAACCTGGCTGTATCGCTGGCTAAAACATTTAAATTATAATTTAAGAGGTTGAATAGTTCGGCAGAATTGCCGGCCGTATTTGCTGATTCAACAATATATGCAAGCTGGTCGCTTTTTTTGTTGAAGGCATACTCGGTTACGTTACCTATGGTCCGCGTTTTCCCATCATTCATATTTTTTACCAGCAGCACAGCGCCTTTGTCTTTGTTTTCTTTTGGGGGATTGAGATAAATCGCAAGGAATTTTCCATTGCGGGTAAATTCAAAACGGTTAACATTTTGAATGATCTCTGTTTTTCCAGAAGCCAGGTCAAGAATCCCCATTTTATATTCAATTGGTTTTGACTGCTCTCTTAATTTCTCAGCTTCTTTATAGGGATTTCCAATGCGGTAAGCCAGCCATTTATTATCGCCGGAAAATTCAGGGGAAGAAGCAAATGCCAACCTGTGAATTTCATTGGTTATTTTATTCATTACAAAAAGGCTGTCATTATCTTCCTGCACATTTACCTGGTACAAAATCCAGTTACCATTGGGTGAAAGACTGGTTGTGCCGATGGTTTGCCATTTACCGTAATCATCCGGCGTTAAATTTTTTTTCTGCGCCTGCATCGTAATGACCAGCAATAAACTTAATAAAGAAGAAACAAAATACTTATGCATAAAGGATTATTTAGTCCGGGTTATCAAAGTTATAAAGCAACGAAAATTATTTTATTGAGAAAGAATTAAAATGCTAAGCGTCTTATGGATAGTGGTAGTCCTTTTTCCAGCCAGGTTCCTTTTCCCAGCCGTGGTTTGAAGTGTCGAATACTCTTACCGATCCATCCTCATATCCAATATAAAATGTATGAATTAAGTTGCTGGTAAAAACACCAGTTTCAACTACACCTGGAATTTGGTGTAATTGTTTATTAAGTGCTTCCGGATTTTTAATAGGGAAATAATTACAGTCTGCAATGTAGTTCCCGTTGTCAGTAATAAACTTTTCATGGTTTGAAAATCGGAGCACTGGAATGGTTCCTGTTTCTTTTAGTCGTTTTAGGGTTATATCGGCAGCGAAAGGAATAATTTCAACCGGAAGAGAAAACCTTCCTAAAGTTTTTACTCTTTTTGTTTCATCTATCATTACAATAAAACGCTTACTGTTATAAGCCAGTATTTTCTCTCTCAACAGGGCGCCGCCACCACCCTTGATCAAATGGC
>JACCYQ010000017.1 GCA_013696395.1 Chitinophagaceae bacterium | reverse complement strand
TTTTGGGAGTTCCAGGTTCATTTTTATAAAAAATCTTGTGCCGGGTTAAACAGTTGTATATTTTTTGCTATCATAAAAGGAATGGGTTTTGTATGAAAGTTGGTTTTGTAAATATTTTTGGTCGGCCAAATGCAGGGAAAAGCACATTGTTAAATGCATTTATGGGAGAAAAGCTAGCCATAGTTTCACCCAAAGTACAAACCACCCGTCACCGCATCAAAGGAATTCTAACGGAAAAAGATTACCAGGTAATATTTTCTGATACCCCGGGCATCATTGAGCCTAAATATAAATTGCATGAAAAAATGATGCAGGCTGTGAAGGGATCTTTGGAAGATGCTGATGTCGCATTATTGTTGTTGGATATAAATGATGATTGGCAGTTGAATGATGAGATTTTTTCTGCACTACGGTTAAAAGTTCCGGCAATTGTTCTTTTGAATAAAGTGGATAAGGCAAGGAAAAATGTAGCGGATGCAATTGAATTTTTTAAGGCTCGCCCCTATTGCAAAACAGTTATTACCATTTCGGCATTACAACGTTTAGGGTTGAAGGAGTTGATGGAAAAGATTCTTCAATATCTTCCTGAAGGTGAACCATTTTTTGATGATGATAATGTAACGGATTTGCCTACGCGTTTTTTTGTGGGTGAATTGATCCGGGAAAAAATATATGAGAATACAGATGAAGAAATTCCCTATCATTCAACGGTATTGGTTCATGAGTTTAAAGAGAAAACAACGCTGGTTAAAATCAGCGCTAATATTATAGTTAACCGCGAGACGCAAAAAGGAATCATCCTTGGTGAGCGTGGTTCTAAAATTAAAAAAATAGGAACTGAGGCCAGGAAAGAAATTGAAAAATTTTTAGGTCAGAAAGTTTTCCTTGAATTATTCGTAAAAGTGCGGCCTAAATGGCGTGAGAATGAAACGCATTTAAGAGAATATGGTTATTAATATAATTAAGCAGTTAAAAAAATGAGTGGATTTACAGTGGCTATAACAGGCCGGCCCAATGTAGGAAAGAGTACTTTTTTCAATCGCATGCTTGAACAGAGAAAAGCAATAGTAGACGATATCAGCGGAGTTACAAGGGATCGTCAATACGGCGTAGCTGACTGGAACGGAAAAACATTTAACGTTATTGATACAGGTGGTTTTGTGCCCGACAGCCAGGATGTATTTGAGAGAGAAATTCGGAAACAGGTTGCAATTGCCATAGAGGAAGCACATGCTGTTATTTTTATGGTGGATGTTGCAACCGGAATCACCAATCTTGATGATGCCATGGCAAAGATGTTGCGTCGTTCAAAGAAACCGGTGTACCTGGTGGTTAATAAAGTTGATAATCATGAAAGACTTTTGGAAGCCAATGAATTTTATAGCCTGGGATTTGACAAGGTATTTTTTCTATCATCTATTTCGGGTAGTGGTACCGGTGAATTGTTAGATGATTTAATGTCACTTATCCCGGATGAAAAGGAAGATGAAGATGCACAATCGGTTCCGCGTATCGCAATTATTGGTCAACCCAATACAGGAAAATCATCATTGTTGAATGCATTGATCGGGCAGGAGCGGACTATAGTTAGTGATATTGCAGGAACAACCCGCGACACGATTGATACCCGGTATAATTTATTTAATAAGGATTTTGTATTGATCGATACTGCTGGCATCAGGCGTAAAGCAAAGGTTCACGAAGATCTGGAATTTTATTCTGTTATACGGGCTATTAAAGCACTGGATGAAGCCGATGTCTGCATGTTATTAATTGATGCGGAAAAAGGGGTAGCAGCACAGGACCTCAGTATTTTCAGCATGGCAACTAAAAAGGGAAAGGGCGTGGTTGTTTTGGTAAACAAATGGGATCTGATGGATAAAGAGACCAATACCGCCCGCGATTATGAAAAGAAATTGAAAGAAAGGCTTGAACCGTTTTCTGATGTTCCGGTGGTTTTTATTTCTGCCACAGAAAAGACCAGAATTTTCAAAGCCATTGAAATGGCTCTTGAAGTGTATGATAACCGAATACGCAGAGTACCAACTTCAAAATTGAATACTGCGATGTTGAAAGCTATAGAAACGCATCATCCACCAGTGGTAAGGGGACATGCTGTTAAGATTAAGTTTGTTACACAATTACCAACCGCTGTTCCCTCATTTGCTTTTTTCTGCAATTTCCCGGATGATATAAAACAACCCTATAAAAATTACCTGGAAAATAAATTGAGAGAAAATTTTAATTTTTCAGGTGTGCCTATCCGTTTGTTTTTCAGAAAAAAATAGAAAATCATTGCTTCAGATTTGGTAAACTCATCGAACCTGTTAACTTTGCGTGCAATTTGTTAACAAAATCAAAACACAAACATGAAAAAAATATTTGGAATCTTTGCAATAACCGCTTTGTTTGCCGCCTGTAATAACGAAGCAGAAAACACCGAGACATTCGATTCTTCAACAATCATTACGGATACTACTGTTGTAGCGCCTATGGATACAACTACAATTATTGCTGATACAACCCAGCTTTAATTTTATCATCATAAAATAAAAAAAATCCCCGTCTTTTGCGGGGATTTTTTTTGTTGTTCTTTATTATTTCAACTTAAATTTTCGTTTTACTTCAGCAACCTGCTTTTTAAATATTTCAAGTTCTTCCTTTTGAGATGCTATAAAAGCATTATCATCCAGCTTCCCTAAAACATTGTCCATTTCTTCCTGGTTGTTATAGATCATTTTTCTGAATTCATTGTGGTAATCTTTGCTTCTTGAATCATAAATACCTTGTACCATCCATTCTTTGATTGCGATTGCCTGCTTTAATAAATCTGCAAACACTTTGTTGTCAAACCTTTTTTTGTCCAATTTTAAAATCTCTGATAATGATGCAAAAGCATGATGCATTTTTTGCAAAGAATATGCCTCTGACTGTTTTTTATAAAAAGCATGTACCTGTTGCCAGCTTTTAATTTTGCCGGTTGTAATATCTTTCAATAAAGTGTTAACTGCATTTTCAGGTATGAGCTGTCCTCCGATATTATGCCATTTATTTCGTACAGGTTTTGCAGGCATTTCTTTCAATAAATTATTTAATGATGTTGTTTTATGCTGCCGGATATGTTCCAGTATTTGCGACATTCCGTAAAAAATGATCATGTTTTTAAAAATATGATAGGAAGGAAGTGTTTTTTGTAAAATGGTCGGTCTCCTGCTATTTTCAAATCCTTCAGCTTCTATCACTAATTCATTTACCATAAAATCTTTTGATTCCAATAATTTCTCTCCTGTAGCTACATAATCTGTCTCTTTAATTTTTTGTCCAGTCTTGTGTGCATAAGCCTTTCCTGTAAATTCCTTCATCAATTTCATCCCATCAAATATTTCATTAATACTGTCAGGAGCCAGGAAATCAAATTCTATAAGTTGTGTTTTTTCAATTCGTTTATCTCTTTCGTTATATTTTGTGGCATTGCGTGCCAGCGCATACATATTATACATTTGCCAGTAAGCAGGGATCACCACCAGGCAATTATTACTTACATCATTATTAACCAGTGAAAATGGAATAGGAATATTTAGTTCGGCTGGATAGTCTCCTTTAGCTATCAGCGTAAATGTGGCAAACTTTGAATTGTGTTTTAAGCTAACGCAGAGTCCCGGCCAAAACCCCCTTGCAGCAACAATTTCTCCATCGGCTGCACGGCTGTTATGGTTTGAGCCTATGGTGGCACCAGCGGCCATATTACTTTGTCCCATCACCAGGGCAGCACAAAGAAAACTATTGTTGTGATGTTGTTCATGCGAAGGAAAGATTAGTGAGTTCAAAACCTCGCAACAAGAAATAGTGGAGTTATTGCCCAGGTAAGAATTGATCAACCTGGCACCGTATTTCAATTGAGAATGAGATGCCATTACAAAACGCACCGCTTTTACCCCGTAAAATATTCTGCATCCAAATCCAACTATTCCATTTACAAGCTCGCAGCCTTCACCTATCTGAGAAGTAGCATCAGGCGATGAATTAATGGTAAGGTTCTTTAATTTGTTAGCTCCTTTTATATATGCATCACTACCGATCCATACATCTTTCATAATAGCACAATTCTTTATAATGGTGCGATCACCAATTTTACCGTAATAACCCCTTTGCTTATCAAAAGACTTGGCAGTAAAATTTTTGAAATTCTCCATCAGTTCATTATTATCCCTGTACCTGGCCCAAAGGTGCGCATCGCCAGGTAACATGCCATTAAATGGAATAATTTTTCTGCCAGCATTCTCATTACAGACTTCCACCCATATTCTGTTGGCCTCATCTTCACCATCTTTTATTATTCCATTCCCAAATTTTGAATAATTGGAAGTGGCAAGTTCATTTACATTCGCTATAATTACCTCATTGCCGATTATATAATGGGATAAATAATTTACGTTGTTGATAACGACATTATCACCAAAATCGCAGCTGATAATGGTACTGTTATACAAACCTACGGGCAAACGAATTGCATGATATTCCAGGAAAAAAGATTCCAATTTACCGATGCGAACCAGGCCAAAGAATTTACAGTTTTTTACAAGTTCCGGATCAAAAGCATCTGATACCAGCAACTTATTCCAATCATCTGAGGTATTATTATTACGTACCAACACCTCAATTTCATATGCTGATAATTGCCGGTATTGAATTCCATTGCGGTTTTGAATATGTCTCAGGTGATATTCATCTTTGCCCTTTGGTAAAAATTCATCAGGTATAAAATTATACCCAATCAATTTTACCGGGTGCTTTTTAATATCATTCATAGCAACATGTAAATGTGTTTATGAGAATATGTACATCAATAATTGGAAATAGTATTATTCCACGGTTACACTCTTGGCTAGATTTCGTGGTTTATCTACATCACAACCTTTGGCAATACCAATATAATAAGCCAGCAATTGTAAATGAATCACACTCAACATTGGCGCAAGGATTTCATCAGTCTCCGGTATAATCATTAAATCGTTTGTAATTGTTGGTGTATGTGTATCCCCTTCTGTTATAACAGCAATTACTTTTCCTTTACGTGCTTTAATTTCCTGCATATTGCTTAATACCTTTTGATGGTACACATCTTTAGTAGCAATAAAAACAACCGGTAGTTTTTCATCCACCAACGCAATTGGGCCATGTTTCATTTCAGCTGCGGGATAGCCTTCAGCATGTATATAAGAAATCTCTTTCAACTTAAGGGCTCCTTCTAATGCAACCGGAAAATTATACCCACGACCCAGGTAAAGAAAGTCAGGAGCATCCATGTATTTTTCTGCCAATGCTTTGATCTTTTCATGATCTTTTAAAACCACTTCAACTTTTTGCGGAATAGCTTCTAGGTCTATCAATAATTGGCGATATCTTTTTTCTTCAATAGTTCCTTTTTCAAAGCCTACTTTTAATGCAATCATTACTAAAATAGCTAATTGGGCCGTGAATGCTTTGGTTGAAGCCACGCCGATCTCCGGACCGGCATGCGTATAGGCGCCACCGTGAGAAGTTCTTGCAATAGAGGAACCTACAACATTAACGACACCCAGGATGATTGCGCCTTTTTCTTTTGCATTTTCGATAGCAACCAGTGTATCGGCCGTTTCACCACTTTGAGAAATGGCAATGATCACGTCTCCTTTATTGATTACCGGGTTTCGGTACCTGAACTCAGATGCATATTCAACTTCCACATTCACCCTGCATAATTCTTCAAAAATGTATTCTGCAACAAGGCCTGCATGCCAGCTGGTACCGCAGGCAACAATTACAATACGATTAGCATTTTTTAATTCTTCTGCATACTCATCAATCCCTTTCATGGTAATGGTGCCAGCGTGGGCATCCAGTCTACCGCGTAAACAGTCAAAAATTGTCGTTGGTTGCTCAAAGATCTCTTTCAGCATAAAATGTTCGTAGCCACCTTTTTCAATGGCTGCCAATTCCATATCCAACTTGGTGATATAGGGTGTTTGTCTTTCGTTACCAAGATTTTTTAAGATCAGTTCATCTGATTTTATAATAGCCACTTCATAGTCGTTAACATACACCACTTCTTTAGTGTACTCAATGATCGGTGATGCATCGGAGGCCAGAAAATGCTCGCCTTTACCAATGCCTATGACTAACGGACTTCCTTTACGGGCGGCGATCAATGTATCCGGATTATCCTGGTCTATCAATACAATAACATAGGCACCAACGATTCTTTTGAGTGCAATACGTACTGCTTCTTCGAGCGGACAGTTATTATTTTGCAGGATATTCTCTATAAAATTTAATAGAACCTCTGTATCGGTATCGCTCTTAAATTCATAACCTTTTTTTATTAATTCAGTCTTAAGCTGCGCATAATTTTCAATGATACCATTATGGATCATGGCTAATTTGCCGTTTTGTGACATATGCGGGTGTGCATTGCAATCACTGGGTTCGCCATGTGTGGCCCAGCGGGTATGACCTATGCCCACATTCGCATGCATATCCTTACCGATTAGTGTTTCTTCCAGGTCGGCAACCTTTCCTTTCTTTTTGTAAACTTTCAAACCGCTGTTCAATAAAGCAACACCTGAGCTGTCGTAACCACGATATTCAAGTCTTTTTAATCCTTTTAAAATGATGGGGTAAGCTTCACGAGATCCGATGTATGCAACAATTCCGCACATAGAATGATAATTGGTTTATTGATTTTAATGCAAATGGGCTTCCATATGAAAGGGCACAATATAGTTATAATTCGCTTTTATAGAAACAGTTGTTAGTGTTCCATAACATCTGATAAATTTTTATATGGCACACAAATCGGAAGACTCACAGCAGTTTTCCTGATAAAATCAGGACAGCCATGGAGAAATAAATGATCAGTCCGGTTACATCAACCAGGGTTGCTACAAAAGGTGTTGAAGAGGCTGCGGGGTCAGCACCTAATCTTTTTAAGATTAAAGGCAACATGGAACCAACCAACGTTCCCCACAAAATGATTCCGACCAATGAAAGTCCAACAGTAAATGCTATACTGATATAATACTCACCAAATATGGAAGAAAAATTATGCCAGATAAGAATTACACCAATGCCTATCAGGCAAAGGGTTATTCCCAAAAGTAACCCGGAGACAATTTCCCGGCGCATGATCTTCCACCAATCTTCGAGGGAGATCTCCTTTAAAGCCATTGCCTGGATGATTAGCGTAGCAGCTTGAGAACCACTGTTCCCTCCACTGGAAATGATCAGTGGGATAAAAGTTGCCAGTATCACCACTTTTGCAATCTCCGCTTCAAATTGTTGCATCGCAGAAATGGTCATTAATTCACCCACGAAAAGAATGATCATCCAAAAAACCCTTTTTTTGAAAAGCGCAAATATGGGCATTTCCAAATAAGGCTGTTCCAATGCAGAAGTACCCCCGATCTTTTGTATATCTTCTCCGAATTCTTCGTTGGTAACCCATAAAACGTCATCAATGGTTACTATTCCAAGCAGTTTATTACTGTTACTTACCACAGGAAGTGCCACCCGGTTATTCATTTTGAAAACATCATTCGCCACCTCCTGGTCATCATAGACATTCAAGGATATTACGCGTTCATCCATCATGTCGGATACTTTTTTATCCGGAGGATTCAATATGAATTCCCTGATCCGCAGGTCATCCATTAATTCGCCAGCTTCATTGATCACGTAAACCACATCGATGGTCTCACTGTTTTTTCCTACACGCCTGATAATATCCAAAACTTCGGCTACTGTATTATGTTCGTATACATAAACGTAATCCGGAGTCATTAAACGGCCGACTGAATTTTCAGGATAGCCCAGAAGCGATAAGGTAATCTTTCGTTCTTCCGGGTCCAGTAGTTTGATGAATTCTCTTACCACATTACCGGGTAATTCTTCTAAAAACGAAGTGCGGTCATCGGCAGGCAGTTCATTCAGCAATTCCGCCATTTTGTTGGGAGGCAGTTCCTGGATGATACTTTTCTGTGTAGGAAATTCAAGTATTTTGAACACGCTTGCAGAGCGGTGGATGGACATGTTCGAAATGATCAGGTGCTCGAATTCTGGAAATTCATAGATCAGATCCGCAACATCGCTAATGTTCTGGTCATTCAGAAAATCACGGATGGCCAGCTGATCACCGTTATTAATCACTTCTTCAAACTGCTCATTCAAGGTTGGTTGTTCCAGTTGCAATGACATGTTTCAAAAATACGAATTCGGTGTATCGAATGGTTAAACAGGCATATCTATTTGTAATTTAGCCGGAAAATTGATAATTCATCTTAAATGAAAATCGTTGTTACTGGAAGTCATGCTGTAAAACGTGTAGAATAGTATTCAGAACGATGCAGTGAGTGACACAACAAGCGATGAGTAGTATTCCGAAAGTTTGCTTCATAAAAAAGAAAATGATACAATGATTTTTTCATCTCTATACATTGCTGAAACGGAAAAAATGGGTAAGGGCGTTTATACTTCTTCTGCCATTGAAGCAAATACGATTATTGAAATTTCTCCGGTTGTTGTAATGACTGCAGAAGAAAGAAAGTTGCTTGATCAAACCCGGTTATATGACTATATTTTTGAATGGCAAACTGAGTTGAATAAATGTTGCATGGCTTTGGGTTACATAGCTGTTTACAATCACGCTTATGAATCAAACTGCGAATATGAAATGGATTATGAAACTGAATTGATCTCCATTAAAACCATGCGAGATATTGAAGCGGGAGAAGAGTTGTTCATTAATTACAATGGTAATTGGAATGATGCTACACCCATTTGGTTTGCTGCGGAATAATAATATTTTTAACGAATCTTATTTTTGATCTCCTGCAATTTCAATAATGCTTCTACCGGGGTTAAACGATTAATGTCTGTTTGTTCCAGCAGGTCCCTGATCTCTTCGAATGTTTGGGTATGCACATCAAATATGCTTAACTGCATGCGGGTGCCCGAAAGATTTTTCACACTGTCGCCCAATTTATCATCTACATGTTTTTGTTCCAGTTGTTTTAAAATGTCGTTCGCCCGGTCAATTAACAAGGGTGGCATACCCGCCATTTTAGCTACATGTATACCAAAACTGTGACGGCTTCCGCCCAATGCCAGTTTACGTAAAAAAATGATTTTGTTTCCGGCTTCTTTATTGGTGATGTGAAAGTTTTTAACCCGTTCCAGTTTGTTTTCCAATTCATTCAATTCATGATAGTGCGTGGCAAATAAAGTTTTAGGCTGGGTAGGGGATTGATGAAGATATTCAGCGATACTCCAGGCGATGGATATTCCATCATAGGTTGAAGTGCCCCGCCCGATTTCATCCAGCAAAATAAGGCTGCGTGGTGTCAGGTTGTTAATGATGGATGCCGTTTCATTCATTTCCACCATAAATGTGGATTCTCCACCACTCAGGTTATCACTTGCACCAACCCGGGTAAATATTTTATCAGTCAGCGGAATGAAAGCATCGGTAGCCGGAACAAAACTTCCCAGATGTGCCATCAGTGTAATCAATGCAGTTTGCCGCAACAAGGCCGATTTACCACTCATGTTGGGACCAGTAAGAATGATGATCTGCTGATCGGTTTTATTCAGTTCAATATCATTATGGATAAATGATTCGCCAATTGGAAGGTGTCTTTCTATGACCGGGTGACGACCTTCTTTGATCACCAGTTCATCACCCTCATGCACAACCGGAATTTTATATTTGAACTGAACGGCATTGTGTGCAAAACACATCAGGCAATCTACAATGGCAAGGATATGGCCATTGGTTTGAATGGGAGTGATATATTCAAACAGGTCATTGAGCAGGGTTTCAAAGATTTTTAATTCAATCTCAAGAATCTTATCTTCTGCGCCCATGATCTTTTCTTCATATTCTTTCAACTCTGGCGTAATATATCTTTCCGCATTGGTGAGCGTTTGTTTCCTGATCCAGGAAGTGGGTACTTTTTCTTTATGCAGGTTGGTTACCTCCAGGTAATAACCAAAAACATTATTGAAGCCAATTTTTAATGATGAAATTCCTGTTGCAGTTGTTTCTGCCTGCTGCATTTTTAGCAGATATGCTTTACCGTTATGAGAAATTGAACGCAGCTCATCGAGGTCAGGATGTATGCCACTGTTGATGATCCCTCCGCGGTTAGCCTGTGCCGGCGGATTATCAACAATCTCTTTTAAAACTTTATCGGCTATCAGGTGACAGGGGTTTAGTGCATCCCCAAGCCGGTTCAGGTATTCGTTTTCTGCTGCCAGGCACCATTGCCTGATATCATCAACCTGCTTTAATCCGCGGGCCAGTTGCAACAGTTCACGTGGATTAATTTTCTTTAATGGAATTTTAGAGACCATTCTTTCCACATCACCACAATGTTTAATGGCCTGCACCATTTTGGTGCGTATTTCATTATTCAGAATAAAGAATGAAACAGTTTTTAACCGTTCATTGACCTTATTCAAATCTTTTAAAGGAAAAACAAGCCAGCGTTTCAGCATCCTGGCGCCCATAGGCGATGCTGTATGATCCAACACACTTAAAAGTGTTTTGCTGCCTTCAGTTTGCTGGTTAACCAGTTCAAGGTTGCGAATGGTAAACCGGTCCATCCATAAAAAATCATCCTTATCCAATCTTTGAATGGAAGCAATATGTTGCAGGTTTGGATGTTCGGTATCTTTCAGGTAGTGTAATAATGCACCTGCTGCTACCATTCCAATGCGCAGGTCTTCAATCCCAAATCCTTTTAAAGAATGTGTTTGAAAATGTTTTAACAAACTTTCTTCTGCATAACCCTCATCAAAGATCCATTCGTCCAGTGTATAACTATAAAATTTGCTGCCGAAATATTCCTTGAATTTTTTTTGATTGTTTCTTTGAAAAATGACTTCAGCCGGTTTAAAGCTTTGCATCATTTTATCGGCATATTCACGATCACCTTGTGTGATGAGGAACTCACCTGTTGAAATGTCTAAAAAAGCCAATCCGTATTGATCAAGGTCAGAAAAATGAATGCCTGCCAAGAAATTATTGGAATGATGTTCTAATAATTTATCATTCACGGCTGTTCCGGGTGTCACCATTTCAGTTACACCTCTTTTGACGATTCCTTTAGCCATTTTGGGATCTTCCAGTTGATCGCAAATAGCTACGCGGTAACCGGCCTTAACCAGTTTGTGCAGGTAAGTGTCCAGTGCGTGATGAGGAAATCCTGCCAGTTCAAGGGAGGAGGCAGCTCCATTATTTCTTTTAGTAAGTGTAATTCCTAGAACCTGCGAAGCAATGACGGCATCATTTCCAAAAGTTTCATAAAAATCACCCACACGAAAAAGCAGGATGGCATCGGGGTATTTTTGTTTAATAGCCCGGTGTTGCTGCATTAAAGGTGTTTCGGAAGGTTTTGTTTTTGCCATATCAATAACGGCAAATATAAAATCCGCTTTGGTTTAAGAACCTTTCAACACTTCTTTTTTATACATTTTTATTAAGGATGTTGATATTCTCTTTTACAGTCGGCTTACTTTTGCAGTTATGCAAAAATTATCGATGGAGGAGTTAAACCGAAAATCGGTTGAAGAATTCAGGAAATCTGAAAAAACACCGGTTGTAGTGGTTTTAGATAATATCCGCAGTATGCATAATGTAGGAAGTGTTTTTCGTTCCGCCGATGCCTTTTTAGTGGAATGTATATTTCTTTGTGGCTTTACTGCACAACCTCCGCACCGGGATATTCATAAAACAGCATTAGGGGCCACCGATACGGTTAACTGGAAATATTATTATTCCACAATCGAAGCGGTAAAGAAATTAAAGGAAGACGGTTATCGTATTTGGGCCGTGGAGCAGGTAAAGAACAGCAAAAAATTAAACGAAATTGAACTTAAGCCAAATGAAAAGGTCGCCATTATATTTGGCAACGAAGTGGAAGGAGTTTCGAATGAAGTATTGGCATTATGTGATGACTTTATAGAAATTCCCCAGCTAGGCATGAAACATTCATTGAATGTGAGTGTGGCAGCAGGTATTGTTTTGTGGGAGGTTGTAAGAGACCGTGTTTAATTATACAGTAATTAATTTTATTTATTAGTGAATAAAAATTTTAAATGCTCAAAAATTATCTTTCTCTCATTAAGTTTTCGCATACCATTTTCGCCATGCCCTTTGGGATTATCGGATTTTTCCTGGGATATATGCAGGTTTCGGATTACAACCAGGAGTATGTTCAATCAACGGGAATTACCCTGACATCAGAGCAGCTGATCATCAAATTTGTATTGGTTATTTTATGTATGGTGTTTGCAAGGAGTGCAGCCATGGCTTTTAACCGCTACCTGGATCGTCATTTTGATGCACGGAATCCCCGCACTGCGATCCGCGAAATTCCGGCAGGAATTATTTCCGCTAATTCCGCGTTATTGTTTACTATCATTAACAGTGTGCTGTTTATCTTTACCTGCATCTTCATTAATAAGATATGTTTTTACCTGTCGCCGATAGCATTGGCGGTGGTGCTGGGTTATAGCTACACAAAACGTTTTACACCACTGTGCCATCTTGTTCTTGGATTGGGATTATCACTGGCACCCATAGGTGCTTTTTTGGCGGTAACGGGGCGATTTGAATGGTTACCCCTGCTTTTTTCGTTCGCGGTAATTACCTGGGTAAGTGGATTTGATATAATTTATTCCTTGCAGGATGAAGAGTTTGACCGCTCACAGGATTTATATTCAATTCCTGCCGCCCTCGGAAAATCAAGAGCACTCAGGGTTTCTGAAGGTCTTCATTTAGGCAGTATTTTATTTGTACTAGCCGGTGGTTTATACGGATCCTTTTCCTGGTTGTATTGGATTGGCTTTGCTATTTTCACCGGGATGCTTATATTCCAGCATTCTATTGTAAAACCAAATGATCTTCGCAGGGTTAACATAGCATTCATGACATCCAATGGTATTGCGTCTGTGTTGTTTGCCGTATTTTTAATTGCAGACTTATTACTTTTATCCTGATTTAAGTGGTTTATTCATTTATAATACTTAAAAAAATTGTCCAGAATTATTTGTATTGATTATGGGTTAAAGCGTACAGGCCTGGCCGTTACTGATCCCTTGAGAATTATTGCCACAGGGCTCACCACTGTTGAATCTCCTAAATTGATTACTTTCTTAAAAGATTACTTTCAAAAAGAAAAAGTTTCCCTGATCCTGATCGGTGAACCCTGGAGTATGGATGATACGGCTACACATGCAACGCCATTGGTTTTAAAATGCATCAAGGACCTGGAAAAAAATTTTCCCAGTATACCCATCGAAAAAGTGGATGAGCGATATACTTCAAAAATGGCTTCGCAAGCCATGATCGAAATGGGCCTAAAAAAGAAGCAGCGGAGAAATAAAGCGTTGGTTGATGAAATCGCTGCAACGATCATGCTGCAAGATTACCTGCAAAAACCTGGTTGAATTGTTTGTTAAGATTATTGGCAGATCAGCACTTAATAGATATTTTTGCAGGCATTCATTCATGCATTAAAATAAGCGAGAGAATAATGATTTTACCGATAGTAGCATATGGAAATCCTGTGTTGAGAAAAGTTTGTCATGATATTGTTGTTGACTATCCCAACCTTGAAAAATTTATAGATGATATGTGGGAGACCATGTATGCAAGTAATGGTGTTGGTTTGGCAGCACCGCAGGTAAATAGGGATATCCGCATGTTTCTGGTTGATAGTACACAGGTGTTTGAGAATATGGAGGAAGAAGAAAAGAAAGGTTTTAAAGATGATCCGGGATTTAAACAAGTTTTTATCAATGCGCACATCACTAAATTAAATGGTGAAGAGTGGGCATATAATGAAGGTTGTTTAAGCATCCCAAAAATCAGGGAAGATATTTTGCGGCAGGAAGAAGTTACCCTTGATTTTGTTGATGAAAATTTTATGGCTCGTTCGGAAACTTACACAGGCATAACGGCCCGGGTTATTTTACATGAATATGATCATATTGAAGGCAAACTGTTCATTGATTATTTATCGCCATTGAAGAAAAAATTAATGAAAGGTAAATTGTCGGATATTTCGAAAGGTAAAGTTTCGGTTGATTATAAAATGTCCTTTCCCAAAAAATGAACTACTGAGGATTATAATTCTTATACCATTCCTTTTACTTTCCGGGTTCCTGCGTGCTCAGCAGGATTCAGTTGATGCAGCTGCGCTGGAACGCATGATTAATCTAACTGAAGTAGTTGTCCGCTCTGATTTGAACGTTCCTGCATTTATCCGGCGAATAAAAGATGACACCACTTTTTATAAAGCATTTCGTAATCTCCGCATACTGGGTTTCACTTCGTTTAATGATATCCGTATGTTTGATAAAAAGGATCGGTTGTCAGCGTCATTACAAAGCAAAACACGACAACATGTATCAAACGGTTGCAGAACAATGGATGTATTGGAAGAAAAATCAAGTGGCAATATGTATGATGGTGATGATTTCAGGTATTTCACCGCGCAGTTGTATGCAAGCCTGTTTTTTACTGAGGGGAAAATATGCGGTGAAAATAATATTGTAAAAGGAATAGCTCTGAGTACAAAATCAAAAAAAGGTTTGGATAAACACCGGGAGCAATTAAAAATGATGTTCTTCAATCCTGGCAAAAAAATTCCAGGCATTCCTTTTATCGGGAATAAAATAAACATATTTGATCCCGAGGTAGCCAGGTATTATGATTTTACGATCGATCTTGGAGATTATGAAGGACAGTACTGTTATATTTTTTCAATCAAGGCCAAACCCGGATTATCAAAAGCAGAAAAAAATCATATTGTTTTTGATAACATGACTACCTGGTTCAATAATATAACAATGGAGATCGTAGGTCGCCAGTATGACTTGAGCTATTCTACTCCCTTATATGATTTTGATGTTTCGATGGAAGTTTTGATGACCCGTTTCCTGGATCTGCTGGTACCCAAAATGATCAGTTATAATGGTAATTGGGATGTTGCAATTAAAAAAAGAGAGAAAGGTGTATTCACTGCCACTTTATTCAATTTTACCCGATAGGTTCGTGAACAGATTTAACTTCGTTATTTCACAAAAGTCTTACTGTATCCACGCCATTTTTCAATTAACATGTCCATGTCAGCTGGAAGTGAACTTTTAAAAAGCATTTCCTTTTTTGTTGAAGGGTGTATAAAACCCAAAGTTTTTGCATGCAAAGCCTGCCGCGGACAAATGGCAAAACAATTTTCAACAAACTGTTTATATTTTGTAAAAACAGTTCCTTTTACGATCTTATCTCCGCCATAAAAATCATCACTGAATAATGGGTGTCCAATATGTTTCAGATGCACCCTGATCTGGTGTGTACGCCCGGTTTCCAATACACATTCAACCAGTGTAACATAGCCCATTCTTTCCAATACTTTATAATGTGTAATGGCATCTTTGCCATGATCCCCTTCGGGATACGCTTCGAATAATTTTCTGAATCGCTGGTGGCG
>JACCYQ010000003.1 GCA_013696395.1 Chitinophagaceae bacterium | reverse complement strand
TCCTTCAGCATTAGGAATTCCCTATACTACAACCTCCGACATTTCTGCCAAACCGGCCCGGCAACCGGTAAGTGAAGTAATAACTGCAATTGAAGATGAACTGGCAACTGCAAAAAATGCACCTCTTCCAGGTGCGCCACCTGTTACTCCTACTGTAGGAACTATAAGGCTTTCAAAAGCTGCCATCACTGGTTTCCAGGCCAGGGTTGCTTTATATAAAGAGGAATGGTCCAAGGCAGAAACTTTCGCGACTGAAGCAATAAATTTCGCTGCAAAACCTTTGGCCAATATGGCGGAGTACCCTTTAATATGGACAGATGAATCTGAATCCGAAATAATCTGGAAACTACGTAGAACTGGTACAAGTGTGGGTACATTATGGCAGGACAATAATGACGATGTTTTCTTTGAACCTTCTGATAAACTAAAAAATCTTTATGACCGTGACAATGATATTCGTTTTGAAACATTCTTCCTGATCAACAATCCTGGTGACGACGATACTGCTTTGATCAATAAATTTCGTGCTAGCGTCAGAGGGTTACGTATCAATGATGTTAAAATGATGCGTACATCAGAATTGTATCTTATAAGAGCAGAAGCCAGAGCAGAACAAGATAATTTAACGGGTGCAGCAGATGACTATAACATGCTAAGGAGACAAAGAATTACAGGTTATGTAGATGAATCCTTCGGTAATAAAACTGAAGCAATTATGGCTATCCTGAATGAAAGAGCCCGGGAACTGGCTTTTGAAGGATTTAGATTTTTTGATCTTAAAAGAAGAGGTTTACCAATAAATCGGCTTCCTTCAGATGTACAAAGTTCTGAATGGCTTAATTTGCCTGCAGATAATTTCCGGTTCTTATTTCCAATACCGCAAAGATCTATTTTGGCTAATCCAAATATGGTGCAAAATCCCGGATATTAAGGCATTTATTGTTATTAGATATCTGTGCATTTATTCAACAATACAAAAGCAACTAAAATGAAAATATTTTTTAAAAATGCATGCTACAGCTTAGCTGGTTTACTTTTAATTATATTCTGGAGTGCTTGTAATAAAGATGTAGAAACAGAAATTCCGCCTGAAATAGCCACTTTTGCAGGCCAGTCGGGAGGTACTTTTGAAATAACAATGGCTAATGCTACTTTCAACGTACCCGTCGGTTTTACTACTGTTGCCGGTACCGACAGGCAAATCAACGTTTCGGTTTCTTCTCCTACTGGTGCGGTAGAAGGCACTCATTATACCATACCTAATAAAACGGTAACGGTTCCTGCAGGGCAGGCAACTGCTAGCCTCCAGGTAAATGGTGTATTGGCCCAATACCAGTCCGGCCGCAAGGATACATTAATATTCACTATAAATGGGGGAAATGATGCTGCGGCAAGTGGCTTTTCTGATACTTACACTCTGGCACTGCGTGGTCCCTGTTTTGAAGGTGATGTTGATTTAAATGTTTTATTAGGCACTTATGCCAATACCGTTGAGGATTTTGGAGGAAGTGCATATGGTCCTTATACAACTACAATAAGTGCCGTTAACTCTACCAGCCCTACTTCTGGTACTGTTACAGTTACTAATTTGTGGGATTTTGGATGGAATCCTATCGTGTTTATGTTGGATTGGTCTGACCCAGCCAATAGAACGGTTACCCTCACTCAACAAGCTGGTATCGCTGATGCAGGTACGCTATCGGGTACTTATAGCGGAATGGATGTTTCTGTTCGTCCACATGGCAGCCGGATGGGTACCTTTTCAGTATGCAGTCAAACGCTCATTCTCGAATTGCAATTGGGTGTAACCGGATTGGGATTCTTTCCTCAAACATATACCGTAAATATGGCAAGATAATTAAATCATCATAAAAAAAAGAGGCTCCAAAAAGCCTCTTTTTTTATGATCTAACTAAAGGAGTTAACCAGCCTGTTTAATGTGGTCTCTAATTCAACACTTCTTCTAGCTTCTTTTCTAATTGCGCCCCCCTTAAATTTTCTGCAATAATTTTTCCTTCAGGATCTAATAATACATTATAAGGAATGCCCTGGATATTGTACATGGGTACTACAATACTGCTCCAGTATTTTAAATCGCTGATGTGTTGCCATTCCAGTTGGTCAGCTTTTATAGCTTTCAGCCAATCATCTTTTTTCTGATCAAGCGATACGCCCAGTATAGTGAAATTTTTATCCTTGAATTTATTATAGGCTGCAACCACATTTGGATTTTCTACGCGGCAGGGTTTACACCAGCTTGCCCAAAAATCAACCAACACATATTTACCTTTATATGAACTAAGCTTAACTTCATTTCCATCAGTATCTGGTAAAACTATTTCGGGAGCTTGTTGGCCCATTAACCCGGCATCCTTTTCTCTTTGCTGGTCAAATGATTTTTTAATGGATAACAAGCCGGTGTGTTCCGGAAATTTTTTGACGGATTGATTAATTACCCGCTCCACTTCATCCTGATTAAAGCCTTGTACCTGTAATTGGCTGGTTGTACTTTGAAAACTTCCCAATGCAAAAATAGAAACTACCGGACTTTTTGATTTGTCAATAAATTGGTTTGTGTAAACTTTTACTTCTTCAGCCTGCTTTTCTAATTGACTTAGGATATCCTGCAATGTGCTATCCGGCACGCTGGCTTGTGAAAGGCTATCTATCTGCACTCTGGAATCGTAAATTTTACGAAAATATTTACCTGAGGTAAATAAATAATCTTTCACCTGCTGGCTGGCAGGAGAGCCCTCTACTGTATAAAATTCATCCATTTTTTCAAAATCCGCATCAACTGTAACTTCATCTTTATCATTTACAACAGATACAAACGGATAAACTTCAGCATCAAGCCGCAGGTTAAATAAACTTTCACCAGTGGTTTTTGTTTTCAATTCAAAACTTCCATCTTTTCCTAATTGAATGGAATCCAAAACCATGCGCTGCATGGTTGACACAGGTGTTTCTTCCAGGTATATCATTTGTGCTTTGGAATTCTTTACGGTTCCATTTACCAGGAAATATTTATCATCCTTTTCTCCGCAAGATACCAGCCCTGCAATAACAATCATCACTAATAAAAATGGTTTCATCTCTTTTTCGTTTTTGTATTTGTTTTATAAACCACTGCAATTGACAAAATTGTTTATGGCATATTTTTATAATTATAAATTATTTATTTGAATTTAATTTTTCATTCAATAGCCGGTTAGTCATTTGCGGATCGGCTTTCCCTTTGGAAAGTTTCATCACTTCACCTACGAACAAACCCATTAAACCTTTTTTCCCTCTTTTAAATTCATCAACTTTTTCAGGTAAACTATTTAAAACCTGA
>JACCYQ010000202.1 GCA_013696395.1 Chitinophagaceae bacterium | reverse complement strand
TTTTGTCGCAGTTCTTTTTACAGCATGCACTCATTCATAAAATAAACATTTTTACCATTCACCGCAAGCAGGCCACTTTACCTTGCTTTATTAAATGAGCTTTTCAGGTTACCAGCGGCAAGGGCCTGCGCATCTTTGGCATCGGGAACAACAGTAGCCATTCCAAAGAATTCGTGTGTAACACCATTATAAAGTTTGTAATCAACTTCAACGCCTGCATCTTTTAATTTATCAGCAAGCAGTTTGCCTTCCGTTTGCAAAGGATCAATTTCTGCGGCAATAATGGTGGTGGGCGGCAAACCTTTCAGGTTGGCATTTACAAGTGAAATGCGCGGGTCTTTGGCTTTACTCATTTCTCCTAAATAATTTTTTGCAAACCATTCCATCAGTGGTTTACTGAGCGGTTTGGCATCGGCATATTTCTGATAAGAGGCAGAATTCATATCGCTGTTTGCAACAGGGTAAATCAATAACTGATGCATGGGCATCATAATACCTTTGTCTCTGGCCATAATACTTACATTACAAGCCAGGTTGCCTCCTGCACTTTCGCCCGCCACCGCTACCATATTTGGATTTCCCTTCAAGCTCGCTGCGTTTTTCAACACCCATTGATAAGCCGCAAAAGCGTCATTATGGGCTGTTGGAAATTTATGTTCAGGCCCCTGGCGATAATGCACGGATACAACCATGGCGCCGGTTTGCTCCGCCAGGCTTTTAGCTGAGGCATCATAAACATCTAAATCGGCAATAACCCAGCCGCCTCCATGATAATATACAATTATCGGAAGTGAACTGTCACTTGTTTTTGGGGTATACACTCTTGCATGAATGGATCCGCCATTCACCGGAATATCTTTGCCCATAGTATCTACCTGCGAAACGGGCATTGGTATATTATGTTCTTTCATTACATCCATTACCGCATCGGTTGGTGTATGCCCTTTTCTTGCTTCACCGGCAGAAACAGATTCAATTGGTTTGTCGCCATAACTCTGTAGTTTTTCCATCACTACCAGCATTTCATCATCAATATCAGGAGCCCAGGCGGGGTTTTCACCTGTTGGTTTTAATTCACTTGTTTTTCCCATACCATTATTATTTGTGATTGCTGTGCTGTCGTGGGTAACGCTGCTTGATTGTTCACCGGAATTGCATGCTGTTATGATCATGATGGCTAAAGAGTAGCCCGCCACAGCCAAAGTCGTTTGTTTCATTGAAAAAAAGTTTAAATCCATTAATAAATGTAATGTTCGAGGGTGCAAGTGTTGTAAGTAATATCAGTCAAAGGCGAAATATTTTAGCAGGTTTTTTGAAAATGCCTTAAATCCCATAATTGAACCTATTCGGAAACTTAAGCTGCCTGCAATACTGCGACCACTGATAATTGTTTAAGTTTTTTGAGTGATAAGTGATCGGACATTAAACAGAGAGTCCGTTTTAAAGGAGCATGGGTGGTAGATTCTACATTTATAATTAAGCTGTTTGTGGAAAAAGATCAATAAGCGTAAGGCTGCCAAATTGTTATATTAAAATATAATTATTGTGGGTCGATCCCTTGCAAGCATGAACTTTGATTTAGAAAGTTTTGCTTACATGATCAACGAGCTTATTTTTTAATATGGCAAAAAGCCAGGTTTTTTCATCTGCCTCTTTTTTAAAACTGCTGAAGTTTTTCCAGGCAGCTATAAATGTTTCCTGCAAAATATCATTAGCTGCCGTTTCGTTTTATCGGGCAATCGTTTATAAATATAATTATAGAAGATATCGCTGTACTTTCTTATCCATTCTTTTACGGTGTGATGTACATCAGCAACAATCATATTTTTAATTGATAAGATGAGTATAAGCTTTGTAAACTAAAGTTTTTTTTGAAGATAATTTTTTAAGAACAAAATTTAGATCATTGAGTTTGTTATAACTTACAATCTTACTTTTTATGTGGCGAAACCAGGATAAACTTAGAATATGAAATTTGGCTTACTTCTCTCTTTCCTTTTTGTTTTACAATTTTGTAATCAGCAATCTTCGGAACAAAAGATTGCAGATCAAATTGCGGATGCCAATGGTTTAGAAAACTTCAACAAAGTACAAATGCTTGAATTTGTCTTTAACGTGCAGCGTGTTACGGCTGCCCCTTCCAGCCGCCACTGGCAATGGTTTCCCAAAACAAATGAAGTGGTTTTTATAGCTGATAGTGCCACTACCCGGTTTAACAGGAATGATACAACAACCCAGGAATTAAAAAAGCTCAATGCCCGATTTACCAATGATGAATACTGGTTGCTTTACCCTTACCATTTTGTTTGGGATAAAGGTTATGCGCTAACA
>JACCYQ010000132.1 GCA_013696395.1 Chitinophagaceae bacterium | reverse complement strand
AAACTCTTGCAGGTATGGGTTTCCAGCTCAGTCAGCAAAAAAGAAAAACTGCAAAAACTACTCTTTCCTGAGGGAATCAACTATTCGAAGAAAAACGAAGCATTTCGAACTGAGATAGTCAATTCCTCTTTTGCGCTCATTGCCCAGGCAGCAAGCCTTTCAGCCGAAAATAGCAAAGGGACAAACAGAGCTTTGCCTTGTTTGTCCCTATCAGCGGAGAGAGAGGGATTTGTAACCACACGTTTTAGCCTTGTTTGCTGTTTAGTTTAAAATCATAAATTATTGAACATCAACGCATTTTACTAAATGTGGATAAATTTAACTAAATGTAGATTAAGAAAAAATTGCTCCCCAATTTACTCCCCTTATCTTTGAGAGAGATGGTTACTTGAACCCCTTATTTTAAAAAAAGGGGAGTAAAAGGGGAGTAAATTTTAAAATTATGGGTACTATCAAATTTGAATTAAGGAAAGACAAGGCAGATAAACAGGGCAAAGCACCTGTGCGAATTATTTATCAAGTGCAAGGACAGCGCAAGTATATTAGCACTGATTTCAGACTATATCCAGAAAACTGGCATGATCAGCGGGCAGGAAATTGGAATGAGGGAAAAACGAAGGAACACTACCCAGCTAAGGCAAAATTGATGAAATTAGAAGCGGACATTATTAACAAAAAGCTGGCTGCAATAAAAAGTGATGTTGAAACAATTGAAGCACAATTTGAGGCAAATAAAATTACATATTCTGCCGAAATGGTTTTAAAGCAATACAACCACAATAAAAATCCTGTAACAAAAAAATCAAAATCAAGTAAAGAGTTATTTGCATTTATTGATAAATATATTTCTGATCATAAATTCACTAGAGTGAAGGGAAGTTTGAGTGTTTACAAGTCTTTAAAGTTTCACCTAGAGCGATACGAAGCCAAAGAATGTAAGAAAATTACATTTGATGATATAGACTATTCTTTTTTCCAGGGGTTTCAAAATTTTTTAGTGGGATTAACAAAGGAAACCGATGGGCAAACTATACCAGCATTAAATAATATTACCATTGCAAAACAGCTTTCTACTCTTAAGACATTTTTGAATTATGCAAAGGCACAGGGAATTGAGGTATCAAATAAATATGAATCATTTAAAGTAAAGCGGGAACATGATTTAGAAGTTATCGCATTAACCAGAAAAGAATTTCAAACCTTGTACGATCTTGATTTATCAAAAAAACCTGCATGGGATCAGGTGCGGGATGTTTTTTGTTTCTCATGCGCCAGTTCGCTCCGCTACAGTGACCTAAAGCAATTGAAGCGGGAACATATCAAAGAAGATTCGATTCAATTAACAGCCATTAAAACAACCCACAGGACTACAATTCCACTTAACCCATTTAGTAAAGCGATTCTAAAAAAATATGCAGGTGAACCCAGGCCTTTACCAGTTATAAGTAATCAAAAATCAAATGAACACCTGGCAAAGATTTGTGAGTTTGCGGGTATTAATGAAATGATTGAAATTGTAAGAAGGCACGGGGCAAAACGTATTGCAACGAAATATCCAAAGCATGAATTGGTTCGTATGCATTGCGGGCGCAAGACGTTCGCCAGCTTATCTATTGAGGCGGGTATGAGTGCGGAGTATGTGATGCGGATCGGTGGCTGGAAGGATTATAAAAGTTTTTCCAGGTACATGAATTTAACGGACGGTGCAATCCAGGGAGCGATGGCCGCTGCCTGGGGAGGGAAGGTAAATAAATTAAAAGCAGTTTAATGGAACGCAAGTTTAGTAAAAAGGAAATGGACGCTGCAATGAAATTAAGTATAGAAAAGTCTTTAGCTTTCTATAAAAGTGCAGAGTACAAGGAACGAATAAAGGCCAAAGGTTTACCTGATCAGGAAATTTATAAATTATTGTTTGGTAATCTTACACCTATCCAGGTCAAAAAAAGAGCAGAGCAGGTGGTAAAAGATATTGAGATAAAAAAGGATCAGGGATTCATTGAATGTGAAAAAGTATTTCATAATTTTTACATTAATGCAATGCATACCCAAAAGTGGATAGTACCCTATAATGCTGACGAATTCGCAGGCTTTTACCTCTATAAATTTTATACCAGCGATAACGAAATAGTTGTTGATCGGCACCTATTCAAAGAGTTTAATGATTTTCGACAAAATGAATTTTCTACAGCTACTAAAAAAGATGGCTTAACAAATAAGCAATTATTATTTCAATTACATAAGGCCAACGGCGGAAGGTTGACAAATGAAGAAATAGACAAGGGAGTGAAGGAATATAATAAAACCCATCACCCAGTAAAAAGCGAAAAGTCTGTAAAAAATGTGTACACAGAGTATGTAGAAATTATAGAGAAAAAACTTAAAATAAAATAGAAACTTAAATAAGCAAAAATAAGTACCCCCTACAGTAGTGGGTACCGGCTCAATACAGTATTAGTTTTGACTTGTCATTGCAAAAAAGCATGATAATTCAAAACTTTTTTTATGCAAACAACTTACAATCCCTTTGATGAAATTCTAACCGAACTCTTAGAGATCAAGCAAACCATTGCAGTTTTCCGAACGGTTCCCACTTCACAAATTGAGATTATAGACCGGCCTGAGTTGCTCAAGCGTTTAGCAATAACGGAACCAACAGCGATTACCTGGGGGAGGCGTGGTAAAATACCTGAAATAAGAATAGGAAGCGCAGTTAGATACAACTGGTTTGAGGTAGTAAAAGCACTTGAAAAAAAGGTAGTATGTGCTGGTTAGATTTTACACCTGGTTTGTTTTCTTGTGTGTCGGACAACTTCAGCCGTCCACGAACATTTAGAGAAATCTATTTTACTGATTTCAATATTAACCATGATTGGTTTTATAAAAATGAACAATTAAAGAGATGGATTAGTGGTAATTCAAATGACTTACAAACACAAATGCAAATCAGGTCATTAAATCCACTGGCAGAAGATTCCCAGCAAGTAAAATTAAATTTAAAATTAACCCTGCAATGTTATACAAGTTCCGCATACTACACATGTAAGAAAAAGGGAGAGGAAGTATTAGTTGATAAACTACCAATCCTTTGTTTGGATTGGGATCATTTAGGTAACCATGATTTGGAATATTTAAAGAAACAAATATTTGAAATCCCTTCAGTTTGTTTTGTTTCAAAATCGGTAGGGGGAAAAGGTTTGTTTGCACTTTTTCTTATTGCCGAACCTGAAAAATTGCAAAGTTACGCCGAACATTTCTTTATAGTATTTGATAAGTATGGATTAAAACCTGATACAACTAAGGGAAGAAATTATACAGATCTAAGGTTAGTGTCTTATGACTGCAATATGCTTATCAGAGATTACCCCGCTGCACTTAAGGTAAAACGCTTTAGCGCACCTGTAAGGGCAACACATAACAGCAACCATTCATTTAACAACCATAGCGGCCTTGTAAAATGGGCTATAAAAGAAATTAATTCAGCACAGGTAGGACAGAGGTTTGAAATCGTTCGGAAGGTATCGTATGCAATGGGTGGCAGGTCTACTGGCCTGGAAAATATTTTGGATGCAATAAAACATTGTAGTCAATACGCAGGAGTTGAAACCAAATACTTAACCCATGCCGAACAAGCATTTGCGGCAGGAAAATTAAAACCAATATGCAATTAAGAACACAAGACCTGATATATAAAGGTGAAATGAGGCCAGGGTATTTGTTTGAAAACGTTGTAATTGTTTCTGTATGGTCAGTTTGGAATGATATAAACCATTACAGGATCATTTATGATCAGCACGGCAATTTGTTAACCGATGAAAATTTAGTACAAAGGATTTCAGAATATTATGAATTTGATTTTCAACCAGGAAAAATAGATGGTGAATGCTGCTATATCCAGGCGGCTGATTAACAAAAAA
>JACCYQ010000165.1 GCA_013696395.1 Chitinophagaceae bacterium | reverse complement strand
TTTTGTTTTTCAGTGGAAGGAAAACTTTCAGACTGCGGATCACTTTGTGTGTCGATCTGAACATAGCGCATAAACCGTTCCGCAGCAGTAAATAAATATCTTTTAAACATAACCGATTTAATATTTGAGATTGCCGAATATACAACTAATGATATTTTGTGTCAGATAAAACTCATACCCTTCAATGAAAAATGAAACAAATAAAAAATGGTGCAAACAAATTAAGCTTACACCATTTTTAAAATTAATTGTATGATTAATTATCAGGGAGTGATGATCAATGGTTTTGAACCCACAATCTCCACTAATTCTAAATCAAATGTCAGCTCTTCACCAGCTAATGGATGATTGGCATCAAGTACCACGCTGGTTTCTTTCACTTCTTTTATGATAACCCTGAAATTCTGGCCAGATCCATCACTCATGGTCAACGGCATACCAACTTCAGCAACCATATCATCCGGAAAACGATCTTTTGGATAATCTATGATCATTTCTTCATTTTTAGGACCATAAGCTTCATCGACCGGAATATTTACGGTTTTCTTATCACCCACATTCATTCCCATAACACCTTTATCAAACCCGGGAATAACCGTACCACTTCCCACTTCAAATTCAAGCGGTTCACGGTTTTCAGAAGAATCAAATGTTTCTCCATTTATTAAACGTCCATGGTAATGAATTTTTACTGTATCACCTTGTTTTACTTGTTGCATGTATTATTATTTTAAAGTTCAGGCAACGTTTCTAAAGCATTAATGTGCCATTTTATAAGAAACGAAAAAAATAAGACGGGCAAGGTAGCCAGAAATGACGAAAAAAAGGGTGAAAAAACAGGTAAATATTCTGATATAAAATAAATATTGATATTGAACCATTGGTGAATTATTTTCGTCAACAAATGAAACAAAACCGATATGAAAATATTTTTTTCTTTATTCTTTATTGCTGCATCATTCCTAGGTTGTTATGGCCAACCTGCAAAAACGGTTGTGAATAATAATTCAAAAATTTTGGCGGGAGCTGAACGAACAGAAACTTACCTGCCATTACTGAAAAATAAAAAAGTCGGACTGTTTGCCAATCAAACATCCACTGTAGGCAATACGCATCTGGTGGATACTTTGCAAAAGCTGGGTGTAAATGTAACGGTCATTTTTGGACCGGAGCATGGATTCAGAGGTACTGCTGATGCAGGTGAGAAAATTGGAAATTATATAGATGAAAAAACCAAGATCCCTGTTGTTTCATTATATGGAAGCAAACGCAGGCCATCGGAAGAAGATTTAAAAAATGTTGATGTGTTGGTATTTGATATCCAGGATGTGGGTGTTCGATTCTATACATATATTTCTTCTATGGAAGAATTTATGGAAGCTGCATTTGAACATAACAAACCTTTACTCATTCTTGATCGACCGAACCCGAATGGTCATTATGTTGACGGACCCGTATTGGATAAAAAATATCAGAGTTTTGTTGGCCGCCAAGAAGTTCCGATTGTTTATGGAATGACGATGGGCGAATACGCAATGATGATTGCCGGTGAAAAAAGGCTTTCAGACGCTGCGAATAAAAAATACAGTTATTATCAGACCACAGAAAAAACAGTTGATACCCCATTTCATTTTATGGTGATCAAAAATGGCAACTACGATCACAAAAGCATGTATGAGTTGCCGGTTCGCCCTTCTCCCAACCTGCCGAATATTCAATCGATATATTTATATTCTTCCACTTGTTTTTTTGAAGGCACGGTTTTGAGTGAAGGCCGTGGAACGGATAAACCTTTCATGGTTTTCGGGCATCCTTCCCTTCCCAAAAACCTGTATTCATTTACACCTAACCCTAACGAAGGTGCGAAATCTTCAAAATTGTATGGTCAAAAATGTTATGGTTGGGACCTGAGTGGCACGCCCGAAGAAGTTTTGGCCAAAGTGGATAACAGGATTCAGCTAAAGTGGCTATTAGAAGCCTACCGGCTTTTTCCTGATAAAGAGAAATTTTTTATGCTGCCAAAATCAGGAAATATGGAGCAGTCTTTCTTTAATAAGCTGGCAGGCAACAACGAACTCTGGAAACAAATAAAAGCTGGTAAATCAGAAGATGAAATCCGTGCCAGTTGGCAACCAGGTCTGGATGCTTTCAAAGTGATTCGTAAAAAATACCTGCTGTATCCTGATTTCGAATAAGCAAAAGCGTTAGCATTTTTTTACCTGGCATTCTATTTCCAAATGAATTACACAGATATAAGGATTGTTTTTATGGGCACGCCGGAATTTGCCGTTGCATCTCTTTCAGCATTGTATGATTCGGGGTGTAATATCGTTGGCGTGATCACTGCGCCTGATAAACCAGCAGGCAGGGGAATGAAACTACATGAAAGTGCCGTAAAAAAATACTCTTTGGAAAAGGGGTTAAATATTCTTCAACCCGAAAAATTGAAGAACCCGGATTTTTTAAATGAATTAAAAAAATTAAAAGCTGATCTGCAAATTGTTGTTGCATTTAGAATGTTACCCGAAGTAGTTTGGAATATGCCACCAATGGGAACATTAAATCTTCATGGATCATTATTACCACAATATCGAGGTGCCGCACCCATAAACTGGGTTTTAATCAATGGTGAAAAGGAAACAGGTGTCACTACTTTTAAATTGCAGCATGAAATTGATACAGGCCCTATTTTATTGCAGGAAAAAATGACCATTAGCGAAAATGAAACAGCAGGCGATTTACACGATCCCATGAAAGATGTAGGCGCAAGGGTTTTAATTGAAACAGTCAAAGGATTAACTAATGGAATATTAAAAGAAACACTGCAGGAACAAATTGGATTAAATACATCCGGAGAACCAGTTGAATTTAAGCATGCACCAAAAATATTTACAGATACCTGTCGAATTGATTGGAATTATCCGGTGGAAGAAATTTTCAACCTGGTAAGAGGTCTTGCTCCTTTTCCTGCAGCCTTTACGGAACTCCAAAATAAAAAATTAAAGATCTACTCATCTGTCAAAGAATTTTCCAAACCTTCCATTTCTCCCGGAGAGTTTGAAACGGACCATCGTTCTTTTTTAAAATTTGCATGCACAGATGGATATCTTCACCTCCAGGATATTCAACTGGAAGGAAAGAAGAGAATGATGATCGCAGATTTCTTAAGAGGCTTTCGATTTAATAATTAACGGTTACATTAAATTTTTCATCCTCGATTCCTAAAACGGAGGCAGCTGCATTACTCATGCGGATACCATATCCCTGGTTTTGACGAATGCCACTCATAGCACCTAAAACTTTCGCATATACAAACCGGGAGTTGGTTGGATTGGTGATCTTCACAATCATACCGGGTTCTACATCATCGATCAACAAATAATATTTCCCATCCTGCCACCCACTGGCTGTTTTAAAAATTCCAGATATAAGATTCAATTGTTTTTTGGGGGTTATTTTTTTTGCCTGAAGCTGATATGCATCGGAAAAATAACCAGTGGCTGCAACCGTGCTCGTATTTACAGGCAATGTTTCAGAACGTTCAGGTTTGATTTCTTTCACTGGTTCAGTAACTTTCGTCGTTTCCTGTTTAATCGGTTCGGTTTCTTTCTTAGCCTCTTTTACTGGTTCATTTTTTGCTATCTCCGGTTTGGGAGGTGCCGGAGGTTCTTCTTTTTTCATTTCATTACTTTCAGATGCCGATGTCAACATTTCTCCTGCCGCTAAATACCCAACCACAAGATTTGAACCTACGTGAATGTTATCATTTGCTAAATTATTCCAGAGCCGTAGATTATCGAGCGGAACATTATTGTTATTTACACTTACCCGGTAAAGTCCTTCACTTTCTGAGACCTGGTAATAAACAGGAGTACCTGTTACATTTTTTTGAGAAAAATTATAAGCGGCAAGCGGCACCTGAATTAGTTGACCTAACTGCAAACCATTATTCATATCCAGTTTATTAAAAGCCGCAAGGTCCTTTGGCGGCACATTGTATAACCGACCTATAGAATAAAAACTTTGTTTAGCTTCAACGGTATGTTGCAGGTAAAGTCCTTTATCGCCTTTGTGCACCATAAGCCTGTTTTGGGCATTTATTGCCAGGCAACTCATGTAGGCAAACAATAATAAAATGATTTGTTTTTTCATCTGTTTATTTTAATTGTTTTTTAGCCAGATGCCTGCCAGTCGGCAGACAGGGAATTCGCCAAATAATCATCACAGTTGGTGATAAGCATTATCATGGCTCATTTCTTCCATACTCATTTTAAATATTAGAACGGATGCTAAATGTACAGTTTCTTCAGCAACCGGGATTGAACACAAAGATGACAAATTTTAAAAAAATCAGATAATTATTCAAATTCCTTTAAGATTCTTAACTCTTTAGGATAATAATTATTTATCCTATTGGGTAGTACATTTACCCATCCTATATTATGATCATTGTAAGAAGCCAGTTGCCAGCCTTTATATTCCAAATCTATTTTTAAATTTTTACGTTGAAGGTATCTGATTGCATCTTCACGATCCAGGTGTATTCGATTTATATTATCAGCAACTATGAGGCTTAATGCCAATGAATGATGCGGAACCAGTTTTCCCCTGATCAGTTCACCCATTAAAACACCGGCATATCTTATATTCATAATAGATGAAATCATAGCATAATCATTTACAAGATTTCCGGGGATGGCAGTCACTTTATCAAAGAAAGGTAAAAAGACCATGTCCTTTTCCGTTATCCATGACTGTAAAACTTCCTGGTCATCCTGCCTGGCCATTTCTAATTTCCTGGGCTTTTTTGATTGATGATATCCATTTCCTTCCAGTTTTTGAAAACAGGAAATAAAAAAACCTTCACCTTGTATTTTATCCGGGTAAAACCGATAGCCAGCAGCATTATTAATGCTGGAAAAAGTTTGTATAATATCAACACCTGCAGGAATTTGTATGATCATGTTTTCAACTGGGAATGAGTCCATCAACCAATCCATGATCTCTTCATTTTCCTCTTTACTGTAAGAGCAAGTTGAATAGATCAATACACCACCTTCTTTCAATGCAGGCCATACATCTTTCAAAATTTTTTGTTGACGCTGGCAACATAATTCCACATTAGATAAGCTCCATTCATTCATAGCATCATTATCACGCCTGAATAATCCGCTTCCACTGCAAGGTGCATCCACTACAATGACATCAAAGAAACCATTCAACCGGGAAAAATGTGATGGATCATTCCTTGTTACAATAGTATTAGACGCTCCCCATCGCATAATGTTGTCCGTTAGTATGTTTACACGTGTTTGAATGATCTCGTTACTGACCAACAAACTATCCGCAGTAACCATCGATTGTAAATGCGTTGATTTTCCCCCGGGTGCCGCACACAGATCAAGAACTTTAATGGGTTGGTTTAAATTTACCGTTTGTTTCAAGGCCTGCTCCAGGAACATACTGCTTGCTTCCTGCACGTAATAACAACCCGAATGGAAGAGCGGATCAAAAGTAAATGAGGGTCGATTATTTAAGTAATATCCCTGTTCGCACCACGGTATGGATCCATTAATATCATGGTAAAATTGTAAGGCAGAAGGGCCATTTAGTTTCGCTGGATTTAAACGTATAGAGGTAACCTGCTCACCTGATTGATGTATTTCTTCAAAGGAAGGTAGATGAAAACCTTCTATACCTTTTAATGATGATAAAAATGCGGGAGGAAAATGCACAGTATAAAGCTAAAGAACTAAGACTTTAAATAAATTAACCGGAGCAAATAATTTATAAGTTTTTGATTTCAATTATCAGGTCCTGCAGTACTTTTTTTGCATCTCCAAAAAGCATGGATGTTTTAGGTTGAAAGAAAAGGTCATTTTCAATACCGGCATATCCAGGTTTCATGCTTCTTTTATTTACGATACAATTTTTTGCCAAATCAACATCAAGTATCGGCATGCCATATATTGGAGAATCCGCATCCTTTTTTGCAGCAGGATTCACTACATCATTTGCCCCTAATACTAAAACAACATCGGTAGTTGAGAACTCTTCATTAGCTGTTTCCATTTCCTTCAGCTTTTCATAAGGAACATCAGCCTCTGCCAATAATACATTCATATGACCCGGCATGCGACCTGCTACCGGATGAATAGCATACATAACATCCACGCCCTTTTCCTCCAACAGTTTTTCAAGTTCATGACAGGCATGCTGAGCCTGGGCTACTGCCAAACCATAGCCAGGAACAATAATTACTTTATTTGCGTAACTCATAATAACCGCAGCATCTGTTAAACTAATCTCCCTGAAAAGACCCTGATCTTTTGCCGGGCCTGTACCCGATTTTGCAGAAGTACCACCAAATGATCCAATTAACACATTTGTCAATGAACGATTCATTGCACGACACATAAGAATGGTCAATAAAGTTCCGGCCGCACCCACTAAAATGCCACCCGTAAGCATAACCGGATTATTATAAAGAAATCCTCCGCAAGCAGCAGCCACACCTGTAAAAGAATTTAATAAAGAGATTACAACCGGCATATCCGCTCCACCAATGGGGAACACGAAAAACAAACCATATGACAATGAGAGGATAAAAATAATATAGAAAATAATTGAATTATCCGTACCGGCATTTATGACCATATAAACAGCAAGTACCAGCATAGTAATTAATAACGCCATGTTGAAAATATGCTGGCCCTTAAATGAAAAATCTTTTACAGAGCCATTTAATTTTCCCCAGGCAATCATACTACCGGCAAAAGAAACAGAGCCAATAATCAACCCTAATAAAATGATCAGTAAAAAACCACCTGAAATTTCACCACCGATACCCCCTTCATGCAATTTCATTAAATGATTGAATTCAACGATGGAGATTAATGCAGCACATGCACCCCCCATTCCGTTGAACATACTGACCATTTCAGGCATTGCAGTCATCTTCACTTTACGGGCCGCCATTGTTCCAACTATGCCACCAATGATTAACCCACCAAAGATCCAGGCATAATTTTGCAGGGGACCTTCATCATCACTGTAAAGAAATATAGTTCCGAAAATGGCAATAGTCATACCTGCAGCAGCAATCAGATTTCCTTTACGTGCTGTAACTGGATTTGATAACATTTTTAAACCCAGAATAAATGTTATTGAACCTACCAGGTAACAAAGCGTGAGTATATTTAATTCCATATGTAATTAGTTCTGATACTACTGTGATTTTTGTTTCCCTTTTTTTGATTTGAACATTTCCAGCATCCGGTCAGTTACAACAAACCCACCTACAACATTCAGGGTTCCTAATATCACAGCCAGAAAACCTAATATCAGGGCCAGGTAATTATCTGTTTCAGCTTTCCCCATAACAATTATTGCCCCTATTACCACTACACCGTGAATAGCATTTGCACCACTCATTAGGGGTGTATGCAATACACTTGGAACGCGACCAATTACTTCAATGCCTACGAAAATCATCAGGATAACGATGTAAATAAGTTGCTGGTTTCCCGTGATCCAATCAAATAGGTTTTGCATTTTTTCTTAGTATTAAAAATTGAAGTTTCTGATTTCCATGATCGAAATTACTTTTATTTCAATCTGTCATGAACAATTTCACCGTTATGTACAATACACGAACCTTTCACCAGGTCATCATCCCAATTTAAATTCAACGCATTTTCTTTACTGATAATCAACTGCAGAAAATTTAAAATATTCTTACCATATAATTTACTGGCATCTGAAGGCATTGTTGCCTGCAAATTTGAATTACCAATAATAGTAACCCCTTTTTCCACTATGGTTTCATTATTTTTAGTGAAAGCACTATTACCTCCTGTACTTGCGGCCAAATCTATAATAATGGACCCATTACGCATACTGTGAACCATTTCAGTTGTTATAAGAAGCGGGGCTTTTTTACCTGGAATTTGAGCGGTTGTAATAACAATATCAGATTTGGCAATAGTTGCAGCAATTTTTTCCTTTTGCTTCAGAAAAAATTCTTCCGTTTGTTCCACTGCATATCCACCTGCCTTACTGGCATCAGCTGCACCTTCCACTTCAATAAATTTACCACCCAGGCTCATCACTTCTTCCTTAACTGCAGGTCGGGTATCAAAAACTTCAATAACAGCTCCTAGCCTTTTTGCTGTGGCAATGGCTTGTAAACCTGCAACACCAGCGCCGATAATCAGGAACTTTGCCGGGATTATACTTCCAGCAGCCGTCATAAACATTGGCAGATAACGGCTATATGTAGACGCTGCTAATAATACTGCTTTATAACCTGCAATATTAGCCTGAGAACTTAGTACATCCATACTTTGAGCCCTGGTGGTTCGGGGAAGCATGTCCAGGCTAAACACAGTAATTCCCTGTTGTGCCCAAAGAGACAAATCAAATGATTCTGTTAATGGCTGGTAAACCCCTATCAATACTTTAGATTTCAATAACCGTATTTCATCGATCTCCAAAGTATTAATGACCAAAATAATATTGGAAGATGACAATACTTCTTCACGATTTGTAATGCTGGCACCTGCACCTGAATAATCCTGGTTTGTTGCGTAAGACAATAAGCCTGCATCCTGCTGCACTAATACCTGTATTCCTTTTTTGGTTAAATGAGCAACTGCATCGGGTAATAGAGAAATTCTGGTTTCGTAACCTGGTTCTTTCAACAGACCAATAATCATCGGAGATTTTAATTTTTGAGTAAGAATAACCGTGGTAAGATATACATTTTTTTTATCGGTGTGAAATATGTCCTTTTAACTAAAACCGAATGAAGAAATGTTGCTTTTCTTTATTCTCTTTTCGAAAAAAAACAATTCCAATAAAAAAAAGATCAATAATTACTGTAACGGCCGGATTTTGGCAAATGGTTTTCCAGGCTTCTTCCATCCCTTCACTCCAGTGTATATCATCGAAAACAATAATAGTATCATTATGAGCTTTTGCCAGTATTTGTTCAAAATAATTAATGGTAGGCTCCTTTCGGTGATTTCCATCTATAAAGACAAAGTCTGGAGCAGGTAATTCATTTAACGCCTCAGAAAGGGTTACATCAAAATTACCTTTGATAATCTTTATATTTTTTAAATGCAATTTTTCAAAATTCCTGATAGCTATGTCCGCCACTTCTTCAGCCCCTTCCAGGCTGATGATGGAAGCGCCAGGATTAGCCATAGAAAGGTAAGATGTTGTTATTCCAAGGGAAGTTCCTGCCTCTATAATTGATTTCGATTTAAAATGCCTGATCATTCTAAACAAAAGTTGTCCATACCTGGCAGGTTTAGCAGCATTTCGTGCTATTGAACCGATAGTTCTATGTTTAGATTTTTGTGTGAGCGAACCAGCACCAAGATCTTCAACTGATAAAATATTTTTGTCATAACGAAGTGACGAACGCAATCCCTCGACCTGCAGATATTCCGGATATTGTTGCTCATCATTTAATACGTTTTTGATAAGATTGAAAACAAATGGTGAGTGGATGCCATGACCTTTACTATTGGAAGCATAAAACCAATAACGAAAGTATTTAACACCCAATTGAATTTTTGGAAACATGGTAATCAGTAAGAGTTATGGGATTTGTAATTTCGTCTCTCCCATATCTGGAAAGAAAGCGGATATTCATTTTTTTCATCGGCGTCAGTATTTTTTTCAGTAATCTGTTTCCATTGATCTTCTCTCAAAGAAGGGAAAAATACATCACCATCAATTATTGTATGTACCCGAGTTAAATACACTTTATTAGCCATTTCTAAAGTTGTATTAAATAATTCCGCGCCACCTATAATAAATAATTCATTAACCGCACCTGCTTCTGCTGCTTTGATAGCATCTTCTACTGATGATACTACGGTAACACTATCTGCTTTGTATTCCCTGTTACGGGTGATTATAATATTGTGGCGACCGGGTAATGGTTTCCCAATAGATTCAAAAGTTCGCCGACCCATAATAATGGGTAAAGCCCAGGTAGTATTTTTAAAATACTTTAAATCAGCAGGTAAATGCCACGGCAGGCGATTATCTTTCCCAATTACATTATTTTCTGAAGCGGCCACTATAATGCTGATGATCATAAAAATTTAATTATGGATTATTGCTAACAGCACCTTTACAAATTACACGGCTACCGGTGCTTTAATGGCTGGATAATGCTGATAATTTTCAAGCGTAAAATCCTCAAACTTAAAATCAAAAATATTTTTAATGGCTTGATTCAACTTCATTACAGGTAATGGAAAAGGCGCACGACTTAATTGCAAGTGAGCCTGGTCAAGGTGATTATTATAGAGATGAACATCCCCGAACGTATGTACAAACTCGCCGGGTTTAAGATCACACACTTGTGCTACCATTAAGGTTAATAATGCGTAAGAAGCCATATTAAAAGGAACTCCAAGGAAAACATCGGCTGAACGCTGGTATAACTGACAACTTAATTTGCCATCAGCAACATAAAATTGGAATAATGCATGACAAGGCATTAATGCCATAGCAGGCAGATCGCCAACATTCCAGGCGCTTATGATTAATCGCCGGCTGTCCGGATTTGATTTTATCTGCCTGATTAAATCACTCACCTGGTCAATCTGGTTTCCTGATGTGGATTGCCAGCTACGCCATTGTTTTCCATATACAGGGCCTAATTCTCCATTTTGATCCGCCCATTCATTCCATATGCTTACGCCATTATCTTTTAAATATTGAATATTAGTTTCACCTTTCAGGAACCATAATAATTCGTGGATTATACTTTTAGCATGTAATTTTTTAGTTGTTACCATGGGAAATCCATCCTGAAGATCAAAACGCATTTGATAACCAAAGCAACTAAGTGTTCCAGTGCCGGTGCGATCTTGTTTTGATACTCCTTTTTGTAAAATATGATCTAATAGTTGAAGATATTGTTGCATAACCGCAAGATAGAAAATTCAGCAAGTGATTGTCCCTTTTTTATAAAAATATGAGAAAGCTGTGTATTTTTTATTCGCCACAATAATTTTTAAAAAAAAAGGTTATATCCTTTTAATCAATCTCCGATCCTTTAAAAATTTAATTTGGTATCCTTTTATGAAGAATTTGCTCTCCATTTATCGGGATTATTTTCAGGTAAATAACCAGGTTCCTGATCGCACCATATTATATCATTTACTTGTTTTTGTACTTTTCTTATTTGTTTTAGGATTTACAGTAAGCCAGGTTATTATATATTTAGCCGGGTAGCTATTACAAAAACAAAAAGAGGCAACCAATGGCTACCTCTTTGTTGTTGGGTGATGGATTTTATTCTTTTATTTTCCCGTCTTTATTTTTTACTTTTTTTCCTGCCTTCTTTACCTTTATTTCATCTTTTTCAGCTTTTAATTTATCATCACCACTTTTGATCTTTATTTCATCATCTTCGATTTTAATTTTAGTGCTGTCACTCTTAATTTTTCCTTCACCATCCTCCATATCATGTTTAATTTTCAAATCGCCATCTTTTAATTTGAATTCCTCACCATCAATTTTAAGCTTACGATCTCCATCTTTGATTTTTATTTCATCACCATCAATTTTAACCTTGCTTTCGTCAAGTTTATAACGACCATTCTCATCACGGATAATAAAATTATTTACAACAAACTGGCCTCTGCCATATACTGTATCCCAGTTGGATGTGTTTATATAAAATTCAACTGGCATCCGTGTAGCCTGATTCATAGTCATATGTTTATCTGTATCATACCATATTTCTAAAGGCTGACCGGTATAAATATCCACATACTGAGGCTTTTCAGGTAATGTGTCTGAAGCTTGCGTGGTAACAGACCAGGCATTTACAGTCATGTGCCTGTTCAAATCTTCGTTTCTGAATATGAGCAGGTATAATGCAACCAGGCCCATAATGCTAAATACTGGAAATTTCATAGTGTATTTTTTTAAATGAACAACTAATGAGTACTTCTTAGTTGTCTGATTTTATTTTAGTTTTACCGTCTTCTACCTTAATCTTTCCATCTTCAGATTTGATCTTTAATTCATCTCCATCAGATTTTATTTTTCCATCATCAGTTTTCATTTTCCATTCTCCATCTTCCATCTTAAACTTCATGCCATCCTTTTTAATTTTAAGTTCATCACCTTCCCGTTTAATTTTCGTTTCGTCTAACAGCCAGTTTCCGGTATTTGTACGTATTATATGATTGTTTACTATATAGCCGGGACCGTAGATTGTATCCCGGGTTGCAGTATTAATATATAATTCTACCGGTTGATTTGTAGCCCGGTTAATGGCCCTGTCATTTTCATCGTCCCATATCAGTTCAACAGGTTGATTGGTATTTAAATCAACATAATTTGAAGTGGTACTCATAGATCCAGACATTTCTGTTGAGGAGGAACCACTTGCGGTTGTAGTTGTTTCAGTCTCTGAATCAATCGTATCTGTTGTTGAATCATTATTGCATGCTTGCATAGTTAATCCGAATAAAGCCACGCTGTAAATTATATGTGCTTTCATGGTAATTTTTTTTGATGTAGGAATGACCCATCAATAAGCATTCCCTGTAGTAAATTTAAAGTGCCTTAATTTAAAAGATCTTTTCAAAGCAGTTAAGAGGAAAATATTCTACAGTAATGAAAAAGCTTCTGATATACAAGGAGTAATGATGAAAATTTTTGATTTGAGGATTGGATATTTCAAGTCCTAAACCATTATCCCATTATAAATCAAACAAAATATAAAAAGGCTTACTAATTGCAACAGTATTTGCGGGGAAATTTGACACGATGAAAGCAAATACAAAAAAAAGAACATCAAACGATACTCAAAATATAAATACACTGGATGAGAATAATCTAATTCTTTCTTTAGCTTATGTAGAAGCCATGACCAATACGGGTAGCTGGCAATACAATATGAGTTCTAAAAAATTAAGTTGTTCAGAAAATTTTTACCGGCTACTTGGATTCAAGCCATATGAATTTGAACCTACCCCAACTAACCTTTTACAATTTGTACAGGAGCAAAATCAACAGCAGGTAAAGGATTTCATTTGTGATGAAGTGCACAAAAATTCATTTAAAGAAATTGAAATAAAAATTAAATCAAAGGATGGGCAGGCTAAAATAATGTTTTGTAAAGTAAGAGATTATACAGTGGAAAGGGATGGGGTAATGCTGGCTGGTACACTGCATGATATTACGGAAGATGTTAAGATCAGGCAAATGCTTGAAGAACGAAGCATCCTGGCTGAAATGCTAATTGAGAATAGTGTTGATATGATTGCCGCATACAACAATGAACTTCGATTAATAGCATGGAACAAAAAATGCGAAAATTGGTTTGGCAGCTCTAAAAATGAGGTACTGGGGAAACATATCCTGGAAGTTTTTCCTCATTTTCAGGATAAGGCAATAATGATGCAATTAGAAGAAGTTAAGCAAGGAAAACATTTTCATTTCAGCGAGAATAAATATAAAAAGAGTGAAGGCTATTATGAAAGTTTTATAACACCACTAAAAAATAAAAAAGGCCAGATACTGGGCATTTTATTTATTATTCATGATATCACTGAAATAAAAAATACCAGTGTCAAACTCAAACACCTGAATCAAACCCTGGTTAAAAAAAATGAAGAATTTGAACGTTCTAATCAGGAACTAGCCTCATTCAGTTACATTGCCAGTCATGATCTGCAAGAGCCATTACGAAAAATTCAAACATACAGTTTACGCATTACCGAGAAAGAAGAAAAAAATCTTAGTATAGAAGGTAAGGAATATTTGAGAAGAATGGTTTCTGCCTGTGAACGAATGCAAATTTTGATTGATGACCTGCTCACTTTTTCCAAAACCAATTCTAATCCGCGTTTTTATGAGAAAACGGATTTGAATAAATTAATGTATATAATTTGCAATGATCTAAAAGATAGTATTGAAGAAAAGGCAGCTAAACTTTTTTATAAAAATTTACCAGTAATTGAAATAATTCCATTTCAATTTAAGCAACTCTTAGAAAACCTGTTACTAAATTCCCTGAAATATCATAGACCGGGGATAGCTCCTGAAATTAAAATTTCTGCAACCCAAACTAAATTGCCGGATGGAGAAGAAGAACGGATTTATCATCATATTATCGTAACAGACAACGGAATTGGTTTTGAACCAGAATATGGCGAAAAAATATTTGAATTATTTCAAAGACTTCATGGTAAACATGAATATCCTGGAACAGGATTAGGTTTGGCAATTTGCAAAAAAATAATACAAAACCATAAAGGGTATATTTATGCTGAAGGCAAACCAGGGCAAGGAGCCACATTTAATATTTATCTTCCACAAATAAATTGACTCCTTGCCTGGTTGGAGATTAATTTTTCAACAAAAAGAGAATTAGATTCAATAGGATTGTAAAACATCAATGAGGTTGCTCAATAATACATTTAGTAGATGTAATTAAAATTCTATTCTTCCTGCCTTGGATTTCCTGGTTCTGTTCTTTGGTTATTTACATTCTGCCTGCGGCTACCTTTGGCCTGCCCGCCTTTGCGACCCGCTTCCCTTGCTTCTTCTGAAGTAAATTCATGAGCATTACCTGAAGCATGTGCTGCTTTTCCGCCTTTGCTGGCAATTTCTCTTTTTTTCTCCGGATCCATTGAAGCAAAACCTCTCCTGGACTTATTGCTTTCTTGTCCCGATAAATTGTTGGTTGGCATTTTGACCTCCTTTTTTAAGTAAGTGATATGAATGATTGATTAAAAACTTAATAAAAATGCTGCCATAACACTACAATAAAATTGTAATATGGAAAATTGATACACTTCAGGCTTAACAGAGGTTGATCAGCAGGTAGTAAATTTTTAGATGCTTAGTTTTACCAAGGGGGGAATTGGGGAAATGACGTACTCAAATATAAGTCAACTAAAGATTTTTTCCTCATCTATTTTACCTATAAAAGGAATGCCAATTATTAATATAAGTAATTAATCACCAAAAGTTTAAGTAAATCTATAATATGTTAATGGATTAATACTTATATTAAATAGGATAGCTGAACTAATAGAGTTACCTTCGCAAGCAATTTAATACCAAATAAATAAAAATGGACAACAAAAATCAAGGAACCGTTAAGTTTTTCAATAGTGAAAAAGGATTCGGATTTATCAAACATGACGATTCAGACAAAGAAACTTTTGTACATGTAAGTGGTCTGATTGATGAAATCAAAGAAAACGACAAAGTAGAATTTGATCTTCAAAACGGTAAAAAAGGAATGAACGCAGTAAATGTAAAATTGGTCTAACCAGATCTTTAAATATTCACTGACACTAACCCGGAAGTTATTCCGGGTTTTTTTATTATAAAAACCTTGTAAATCAAGTAAATTATCTTTGCACAATGCACTATGTATCAGTTGAAGGGGCAGCTAAAAGTTTTGGCATCAAGCCTCTTTTTGAATCTATATCCTTCCATATTGAAGAAGGTGATAAAATCGCTTTGGTGGCAAGAAATGGTTCGGGTAAATCAACCCTCTTAAAAATATTGGCCAATAAAGAAACAGCCGATTCAGGTAAAGTCTGGATCAATAAGGATGTTACTATTGCTTTATTTGAACAGGAACCGGTTTTTAATGATGAAAAATCTATTCTGGATAATATTTTCACCCACAATCATCCGGTAATAATGGCCATTGCCGCTTATGAAACAGCTGAAGAAGAGGGTGACGCAACCAAAATAGGTAATGCTATAGTAAGGATGGATGAACTGGATGCCTGGGATTTTGATCATAAGGTAAAACAGGTATTAGGAAAATTAAATATCCATCATCTTCAACAAAAAACAGGAACCCTTAGCGGTGGACAGCGAAAAAGAGTAGCATTAGCCAAAACCCTTATTGATATTGGTTTTGAACATAAACATGTATTGCTGATTATGGATGAGCCCACCAACCACCTTGATGTAGACATGGTGGAATGGCTGGAACATTACCTGAATAAAGAAAACATTACACTTTTACTGGTTACGCATGATCGTTATTTCCTGAACACGGTTACAAATGAAATTTGGGAACTTGATGGCAGCGAATTATATATTTATAAAGGTGATTACGAAAACTACCTGGAAAAAAAAGCTGCACGAATTGAGAGTGAATCTGCCAGTATAGATAAAGCCAGGAACACCTATAGAAAGGAATTAGAGTGGATGCGCAAGCAACCAAAAGCCCGGACAACCAAAAGTAAAAGCCGCCAGGATAATTTTTACGAAATTCAAAAAAAAGCCAGTATGCAATTGGTTGATGCCCAAATGGAATTGCAGACTAAAATGAGCAGGCTTGGCGGCAAGATTGTGGAACTTAAAAAAATTTATAAAAGCTATGATGATAAAACTATTTTAAAAGGATTCGATTATACTTTTAAAAAAGGTGATCGAATTGGAGTTGTTGGTAAAAACGGAACCGGCAAGTCAACATTCCTTAATATTTTACAAGGCTTAGAATCAGCTGACAGTGGAAAAATCAATATAGGAGATACCGTTGTTTTTGGCAATTATTCCCAATCAGGACTGGAGATTAAGGATAATATCAGGGTGATTGAATATGTAAAAAATATTGCAGAAAACTTCCCATTAGCCAAAGGCGGATCATTAAGTGCAGCTCAATTTTTAAATTTATTCCTGTTTCCACCCGAACAACAATACACCTATCTATCAAGTTTAAGCGGAGGAGAAAAAAGACGTTTGCATTTGTTATCTATTTTGTTTCGCAATCCAAATTTTTTAATTCTTGATGAGCCTACCAATGATCTTGACCTTCCAACGCTTGGTGTTCTTGAAAATTTTTTAGTGGAATTTCAGGGGTGTTTATTGATAGTGAGTCATGACAGGTATTTCATGGACCGGCTGGTGGATCATTTGTTTGTATTTAATGGTGAAGGAGAAATTAAAGACTTTCCAGGCAATTACAGTCAATATCGCATCTGGCTAAAAGATCAGGAAACATTAGCTGGCTTTAAAGAACCTGAGACTAAAAAGGAGTCAGAGGAATTAATCAAAGCTCCCGTAAATGCTGAAAAAAGAAAAATAAGCTTTAAGGAAAAACATGAATTTGAAACGCTGTCTACTGAAATTAAAAACCTTGAAACAGAAAAAATTCAAATAACAGGGAAACTCAATAATGGAGCCGCTGATTACAAGGAATTGCAGGATTACTCAAATCGTATTTCTACTATAGCGAAGTTATTGGATGAAAAGGAACTAAGGTGGCTGGAATTAAGTCAATGGATTGAATAAGGTTTTTTTATTATAAAGCCATTTTATAAGAATAATAAAATATGGAAGCTTGCTTTTAAATATAAGAATCTTAACTTACCTTTATAGTTATTTAGAATTGTTCACAATCCTCCGAAATACCCTGATGAAAATCTAAGATTAAATTCACCTTTGAAAACCTGAATTAGTCATTTTTGAACCCTTAAAAATCAGGTTATGAAAAAATTCAACTCAATTTTTCAAGATGAAAAAGTGCAAGGCACGCTTTTTCTCGCTTTTGTTTTCATTGCCATTATTGTAATTCTTGCACTTACCTGGGGAAAATAATATAAGCTTATACTAAACCCTGGGGATTGATAAAAAACTTTTAAGCCGGTTTTACCGGCTTTTTTCATGTTAAACGTTTATTAATAAGCTGTAAGACTTCTGTTGTCCCTATATTTTCCATACACTTAAAATGACCTCTTGGACATTTATTATAACCTATTTTAGAACAAGGCCTGCACCAAAGTTTATTTACCTGTAAAATATCATAAGGGCTACCAGTTTTATATTGTAAATAGTTAACCCCGTAATATGGATACATTCCAAAAGATGGGACCGTATTACCCCAAAGTGAAATAACAGGTTTTTTAAAAGCTGCAGCAATATGCATCAAACCTGTATCATTAGTAACTACTAATTTAGATTTACGGACCAGGTCTGCACTTTCATTTAAACTGAATTTTCCACATGCATTATAAATCTTTACCGGATCCGGTAAACTGATAATTTCACCGTTCTCCTTATCCTCTTTACCTCCCAGTAAAATAACCGGATGATCTAATTTTTCGCATAAGGATTGCAGTTTATGGACGGGGTATTTCTTGGTATTATGTGCAGCTCCTATAACAATGGCTATATAACCGGCGTGGTGAGATGCTGGGATATCATTTAAATTGACTTCGTATTCCCGGGGTATAAAATAGTCAAGACCAGCACCATCATTTGTAATATTAAATTTACTAACCGTATCCATATACCTGTCCACGATATGCTTTTCGGGCATCAGGTTCCATTTTAAATTAGTATAAATATATTTTTGCAGGTTTAATTTTTTGAAAGAATAAAATGGTTTTTTCAAAGCCTTTCTTATCCTCCACGTCCTCAGGTTGTTATGCAAGTCAATTACATAATCATAATCTTCTAATAGCAGTTCATGCATCATTAGTTCCCAACTATGAGCCAACACCTGTACTTTATCTATGTAGGTATTACCTATAACTATGGAGCGGAAAGATTCTTTAACCAGCACATGCACTTCTGCACCAGGTGTCTGTTGCTTTAAACAACGGATAACCGGTGTTGTTAAAACAATATCGCCGATAGATGAAAACCGGATAATTAGAAACTTCATACACTTACTGATTTATTCCAGGTTTGCTTGTCTGTTATTTCTCTACAAAGTTTAAATCTTTCCCGAAAGTTTCACGGGTATACTTAGCAGCAATAACAGTAATGATCATAATAATTATGGCTGCAATCCATCCACCTGTATAATAATCAGTCAAACCTCTTATACCTTTAAATAAAGGCAAAATAAATATGGTTAACATTCCCCTTACCATATTGGGTATTGTGGTAGCAGCAGTAGCCCTGAGATTAGTACCAAATTGCTCAGCCCCCATAGTAACAAAAATGGCCCAAAATCCCGTTCCAAATCCAAGGCCGGCGCATATCCAGTACATTCTGTCAGCCGTTCCGTTCCATTGAGCCGTAAAAAACAGGAACATGAAAACAGTTGTAATTCCATAAAACAGATACAAGGCTTTTTTCCTGCTTTTTAACCATTGGCTGATAAAACCTACTGCAACATCACCAATCGAAATTCCAACATATGCGAACATGATCGCTTTACCAGGATCAATTTCTTCTTTGATATTCATGGCTGCACCAAATTCACCTGAAAAAGTAACAAGGATCCCGATTACAAACCAGGTTGGCAACCCTATGAGTATGCTTAATATATATCTCCTTAACCGTTCCGCATTATTAAATAACATCAGGAAATTACCGCGTTGTACATTAGTTCTTTTTAACTGGTTAAACATTCCGGATTCAAACACCGATACCCTCAAAACAAGTAGGATGAGGCCCATTCCACCCCCGATAAAATAACAAGTACGCCAGTGAAAATTTTCTTTAATAAAAAAAGCGAATACCGCACCTGTTAATCCAATTCCGGCCACCAATGAAGTGGCAATGCCTCTTTTTTCTTTGGATGTGAGCTCGGAAACCAAAGTAATGCCTGCACCTAATTCACCAGCAAGGCCAAGACCGGCAATAAATCGAATATAACGGTATTGGTCAACTGTTTCTACAAAACCATTAGCAATATTGGCTACAGAATATAATAGAATAGAACCGAATAATACACTGAGACGACCTCTTTTATCGCCCATAATTCCCCAAATGATTCCACCAAGTAACAATCCTGCCATTTGCCAGCTGATGATACTTTCACCTTCAACAGTTATTTGTTCCCTGCTGAGCCCCATCGATTGTAAGCTTGGAATTCTGATGATACTGAAAAGCAGGAGATCATAAATATCAACGAAATAACCTAAGGCAGCGACCAAAACAACGATACTAAAAACTGAAGCAGGTTTTTGCTGATTCATTTAACTTCGGGATTATCATTATTTTCACCGGCTTCCACCACCGGTTTTTTTCCAAAGAAAAGTTTGTATAAAACAGGTAATGTGGTAACCAGGATAATAAAGATGGTGATGGCCTCAATATGATCTTTCAAGCTGAATCCATATTTTTTTTCAACCCATGTTTGAAGAAAATATCCTCCCAGCATCATAGAGCATACCCAGGCAATACTCCCGGTAATATTATAAAATAGAAAGGTTGAACGCGGCATTTTCACTATACCGGCTACGATGGGTGCAAATGTTCTTATCAATGGAAGGAATTTGGCCAGGAAGATGGTTGCCTTACCATATCTATCATAAAAATTCTTGGCCCTTACAAGGTATTTTGGTTTAAAGATCCAGGTTTCCCTACGTTCAAATAATAAAGGCCCTGTTTTATACCCAAACCAATAACCAACAAGATTTCCCAACACCGAAGCTATAATGACCAATATTAAAACAAACGTATAATGTAAATCAAAAAATTCTTTGGACAAATCTTCAATATAAATACCGGCAGCAAAAAGAAGGGAATCACCAGGTAAAAAAAATCCTACAAATAAACCGGTTTCTGCAAATACTACGAATAATAATACATACAACCCTCCATTCTGAATGATCCATTCAATAAACTGCTGAATAAAACCTCCTTTATCTTCCATATAAATTAACTGATATCTCTTAAGTTTTTTACAGATTTATAAAATCAACGTGGCTCCAGTTTCCCCAGGCCCTTTGCAATTATAGTGGCTACGGTACTATCACTGGTAACATTTACCATTGTCCGGAACATATCCAGTGGTCTGTCAACTGCGAATATGAGTGCCAGTCCTGCTTCGGGTATTCCTGCTTGCGCCATGACAATTACTAACATAACCATTCCAGCTCCGGGTACAGCCGCAGAACCTATGGATGCAAGTGTGGCTGTGAGAATAATTCCTAACTGAGCGCCTAAACTAAGCTCCATACCAAAAGCCTGTGCGATAAAAACTGCAGCAACGGATTGATATAATGCTGTTCCATCCATATTTATAGTAGCTCCAATGGGTAAAACAAAACTGGTGACTTCATTATCAACACCTACATTATTTTCTACTACTTCCATTGTTACAGGTAAAGTAGCCGCACTTGAACTGGTTGAAAATGCGAGTAGTTGTGCCGGTAATATCTGCTTTAGAAATTTAGCCGGGTTGCGGCCTGTAAAAAGGTATAACATTGTAGGATAGAATATAAAAATAAGAGTTGCCAATCCCAATAAAACACTCAGCCCATACCACAATAAGGCCTGGAACAATTCCAGGCTGGGCGAATCTGCAACAAGGGATGCCATTAAGGCAAATACCCCGTATGGTGCAGCAAGCATAATGATGTCGATTATCTTTAAAATGATCTCATTAAAACTGTCGAAAAAGTCTTTAAAAGGCTTGGTTGTTGTTTCTGGCAGCATGATAATGGCGATCCCAAGAAAAAGTGCAAAAAAGATTACCTGTAACATATTACTGTTTATACTGGCAGCACTCACAATATTTTCCGGAACGATGTCTTCAATGAATGAAAGTGGCCCTCTCGATTTTTGAGTAACTGCCTGTGCTTGCGTTTGAGATGCATTTTGGCTATAATCTGATAATAATTCAGTTCTTGTTTCTTCACTAATCGATTCACCGGGCTGAATAATATTGACGACTAACAACCCAAGGCTCACTGATATCAAAGTTGTAAAGAGATAAAAGCCAATGGTTCGAAAACCCATTGTTGATAATTTTGAAATATCCTTCAGGTCACTGATACCTTTTATTAAAGAAGCCAGAATAAGTGGAACGGCAATTAGTTTCAACAAGTTTATAAAAATAGTTCCAAAAGGTTTTATCCAATCCTGGATCAATTGTTTACCCCCTTCAAATTGCAATAGTAACAATGCAAAAAGGACACCCCCAATGATGCCAATAAAAATCTTTACAAATAGGGGAATGCGTTTCATATATAGTAAGTTTTGTGTCTTGAGTAATTTTTTACCTGGGGTGAATGGGCAGCAAAATAGTACAAAAGTTATAATAACTGTGTGGTAAATAACAATTCACAACAGTTTAAGGAGTTCGTAAATAATGTAAACCTAAAGATTGTACAAAAGTTTTCGCCTGCTCAATTAAATTATTATTTACTTTACGACCTGTTTTTAATTAACCAACTGATTACACGCACATTCCACGAATGTAAAAACCAACGCTGTACATGAAAAAAAACTTACTGAAGTTCTCCTTCCTGCTTCCCGTAATTATTTTCCCGACGCTCATTTTTGCACAGGAACAACCCGAAATAGAAAGAGGCCTTGATGAAAGGGTAAATGAGTGGTTTGCGCCAATTGCAAATTGGTTTGAAAGAGTAGTCTTCTTCCCCATTCAATTTACAGATACCATTTCTGTACCTTTTGTAGTTATATTATTAGTTGCCGGGGCAGTATTTTTTACGGTTTACTTTACATTTATTAATATAAGGTTGTTTCCACTTGCTATTAGTGTAGTAAGGGGAAAATATGATTACCTGGATGCAAGAATGCCGCCGGCAAAATCTGCACAGGCTAACGTATCTCAAGAAGGAGATATTCCGGATACTATAAAAGATGAATCATCACAGGGAGAAGTAAGCCATTTCCAGGCTTTAGCCACCGCCGTTTCAGGAATTGTCGGATTGGGAAATATTGCGGGGGTTGCTGTTGCCATTGCATTGGGTGGACCGGGTGCAACCTTCTGGATGATCATTTGCGGATTAATCGGCATGTCAACAAAATTTGTTGAATGTACTTTAGGGGTAAAGTACCGCGATGTAGATGCAAATGGCACTGTTTATGGTGGTCCTATGTATTATTTAAGCCGGGGTTTAAAAGGTACAAAGGCGGCATTTTTAGGTAAACCATTAGCTATATTATTTGCCATGCTTTGTATCGGTGGTTCATTTGGAGGTGGAAATGCCTTCCAGTCAAACCAGGCAAGTGCACAGATCATTAGCATGACTGGATTTGACAATCCTTCAGCAGGATTTTACATCGGTTTAGTTTTAGCTATAATTGTTGGCCTCGTCATAATTGGTGGAATAAAAAGAATTGCGCAGGTTACGGAAAAGATTGTTCCATTTATGGCCGGTATTTATATCATTGCCTCCCTCATTATCATATTTGCACATTTCAGTTTAATTGATGATGCCATTATGGTGATCATTGACCAGGCTTTTACCCCAGCTGCTGGCTTAGGCGGATTTTTTGGTGTGATGATACAAGGC
>JACCYQ010000128.1 GCA_013696395.1 Chitinophagaceae bacterium | reverse complement strand
TGTTGGTAAGCGTTGTGAGTAACCGCAGATCTGCTTCACTAAAAGCATTTTCTTTTTCTACATTCTGCAAGCTCACTGAACCCCTAACCACATCACCCACAATCATGGGGACAAATACGGCAGATTTCGGAGGTAATCCTTTTGTAACACCAGTTCCTCCATGTTCTTTGGCAATGTCTAAATAGTTTTCGTTAATAATTAGAGATTGTTTTGTTTTAATCAGAAGCTGGTTTGCCCAATTAAAAGGACGCGGCTTGCTATATAAACGTTCTCCTTTTTCTATAACAAATTGCCATTCTTCATTTCGAGCTTTATGATTAAAAGTCCTGATCAATACAGTTTGAGTATCAAATAATTCGCAAATGCGGTTTCCAACCAATTCATAAATGGCTTTCATATCCATTTCACGAACCAGTCCTTCCTGAACACTATTAATTACTGCTAATTCAGCTTTGTGTTGCTCTGTTTCTTTCAGCAGGTGCGTGGTTTCATCAAATAGCCGAGCATTTTCCAATGCCACACTCATGCTGTTGGTAATGGTGGTTAACAGGCGCATGTCTGATTCACTGAACGCATTTTCCATTTCCACATTCTGCAGACTCACAGAACCTCTTACTACATCACCAACAATCATAGGAACAAACACCCCGGATTTAGGTGGTAAGCCCATTGAAACGCCCGAGCCGCCATATTTTGTGGATGTTTCCAGGTAATTTTCATTGATGATGACAGGCTTACGATTTTCAATCAGGTGCTTATTAGCCCAGATTAAAGGGCGTGGCTCACTGTAATGCCTTTCTCCTTTTTCAATAACATAACGCCAATGCTCAAGTTCATTTTCATGGTCAAAAGTTCTGATCAAAACTGTTTGTGTATTAAACAGGTTACACAATCTTTCACCAACCAGTTCGTAGATAGCATTGATATCCATTTCTCTAACCAGGCCATCCTGCACACTATTTATCACAGCAAGTTCGGCAGTACGTTGTTCCGTTTCTTTTAACAAGTGTGTGGTTTCATCAAAGAGGCGGGCATTTTCCAGCGCCACACTCATACTGTTACATAATGTAGTTAATAAGCGAAGGTCTGAATCTGTAAATGCATCTTCTTTGTCTACATTTTGCAGGCTGATGGATCCTTTAACTACATCGCCTACGATCATAGGAACAAAAACAGCGGATTTAGGTGGCTGACCTTTGGTAACGCCCGTTCCTCCATACTTCCTGGAAATTTCCTCGTAATTCTCATTAATGAGAAGGGATTGTTTTGTTTTTACAAGAAGTTTATTTGCCCAGATTAAAGGCCTTGGCTCAACCTGCATACGTTCACCTTTTTCAATGGCATATTGAAAATCTTCCATCATGGTTTTTTGATCGAAAGTGCGGATAACCAATGTTTGGGTATCAGGAAACAACATGCACAAACGATCACCTACCAGGTTATAGATAGCCTGCATATCCAGTTCACGAGCCAGGCCATCCTGGACACCATTAATCACCGCGAGTTCAGCAGTCCTTTGCTCGGTCTCTTTTAATAAGCGGTTTGTTTCATCAAAGAGTCTTGCATTTTCCAAAGCAACGCTCATACTATTGGCAAGTGTTTCAAGTAAGCGGATATCAGAATCGCTGAAAGCATCTTCTTTGTCAACATTTTGCAGACTGATATAACTGGTAATTTTATTGCCAATAATCAATGGGACAAATGCGCCGGATTGCATCGGTTTTGTTCCTGCTACCGTTTTATTTCCAAACCAAACAAAAGATTCTCCAGCATTATTTATAACCACTTTTTGTTTTGTCTGTACCAGGTGTTTTCTTAATTTATCAAATGGCCGGGATTCAGGATAAAATCTATTTCCATGTTCAATAGTATAATTGAAAGTTTCCACTTTACTTTCCAGGTCAAGGTTCGCAATGATAATAGCCTGTGCATTTACAAATAGCTGACCGATCCTTTCACCTACCAGGTCATAGATGGCCTGCATATCCAGTTCTTTTGCCAGACCTTCCTGCACACTGTTGATAACGGCGAGTTCTGCCGTTCTTTGTTCGGTTTCTTTCAATAAGCGATTGGTTTCATCAAATAAGCGTGCATTCTCTAATGCAACGCTCATGCTGTTGGATAAAGTTTCCAATAAGCGTACGTCTGATTCACTGAATGCATTTTCTTCATCCACATTTTGCAGGCTTACATAACTGGTTATCTTATCACCAATGATCAATGGTACATAAACAGCCGATTGAGGAAGTTCTGTTCCAGGGGCCACTTTCATTCCAAAATTGGAAAAGGCTTCTTCAAAGTTTTTATTGATAACAATCTTTTGCCTGGTTCGGATCAGGTGCTGGCGCAATTTATCAAGTGGCCGGGGCTGTAACTGAAAACGCTTTCCGTTTTCCATAGCATATTTAAAATGTTCCAGACCTTTTTCGGGGTCAAGGTTTGCAATAATAACTCCTTGTGCTTTGAACAGGTCGCGGATTCGATCACCCACTAAATCATATATAGATTGAATATCCAATTCGTGTGCAAGGCCCTCCTGCACGCTATTGATCACCGCCAGTTCCGCGGTTCTTTGTTCGGTTTCTTTTAACAGCCGGCTGGTTTCATCAAAAAGTCTTGCATTCTCCAAAGCTACACTCATGCTATTGGCTAACGTTGTAAGTAGCTTGACATCAGATTCGGGAAAGGCATGTTCTTTATCTACGTTTTGTAAACTGATAATTCCGGTAAGATCGCCGCCGGCAATGAGCGGCACTAAAACAATTGATTTAGGTTTTTCCCCGATCATTATTTCATTGTTGAATTCAACAGCCATTTCATCTGCATGATCATTGATGACCAATGTTTGCCGGGTATGAATTACATGTTTCCGAAAGCCTTTGGGAGCTCTTGGGCCCAGTAATGTGCGGTCTCCTTTTTCGTATGAATATTGATCTTCTACCAGGTTTTTAACGGGATCATAGGTAACAATGTCAATGACCTGGGCATTGAATATTTCTCTTATTTTTTCTCCTACTAATTCATAAATGCCTTGTATATCCATTTTTGCAACCAGGCTTTCCTGCACACTATTGATAACAGCCAATTCCGCATTGCGTTGTTCGGTTTCTTTAAGGAGGCGGTTGGTTTCATCAAACAGACGTGCATTTTCTAAAGCAACACTCATACTGTTTGCAAGGGTAGTCAAAAGGCTGATATCTGAATCAGAAAAAGCATCTTCCTTATCCAGGTTTTGTAAACTGATAATGCCGGTTAAATTGTTACCTGATTTCATCGGGACTAGGACGATCGATTTTGGATGATCTCCGATCAGAACCGTATTATTATAGGTAATACTTTTTTCCTCATAATCTTTATTGATAATAATTAGTTGGCCGGTTTCTATTAAATGTTTGCGAAATCCTTTTGGTTTTCTAGGACCCAGTATAGTGGTGTCACCCTTTTCGTAGGCATAACGATCTTCAATAAGATCCGTTCTCTTATCGTAAGTGACAATATCTATGACTTGTGCATTGAAAATTTCGCGGATCTTTTCACCTACCAATTCATAAATGGCCTGGATGTCCAGTTCGCGGGCCAGTCCTTCCTGCACGCTGTTAATCACCCCTAATTCTGCAGTGCGTTGTTCGGTTTGTTTTAGCAGGTTTGTAGTTTCATCAAACAGGCGTGCACTTTCCAATGCCACACTCATACTATTGGCCAGTGTGGTTAACAAACTGATATCCGAATCGGTAAATGCATTTTCATAATCCAAATTTTGCAGGCTTATGATCCCTGCCACTTTTCCACTGGAAGTTAGTGGAAAAAATACCTGTGATTTAGCCATGTCCCCAATCAATAATTCATTACCATACTGAACGCTTGCTTCTTCTACACCTTCATTATGCAAAAGCATTTCGCCTGTTTCAATCACATGTTTACGAAAGCCTTTGGGTTCCCTGGGTCCCAGCATAGAACGGTCACCTTTTTCATAGGCATAGCGGTCTTCAATCAGGTTTGATTTTCTTTCGTATGTTACAATATCAATGACCTGTGCATTGAAGATCTCCCGCATTTTTTCTCCTACCAATTCATAAATACCCTGAATATCCATTTCACGGGCAAGCCCTTCCTGTACACTATTGATGACGGCCAGTTCAGCGGTTCTTTGTTCGGTTTGTTTTAAGAGGCTGATAGTTTCATTGAAGTGACGTGCACTTTCCAGTGCCACGCTCATACTATTGGCCAGTGTAGTTAAGAGGTTTATATCCGGTTCAGAAAATGCATTTTCTTCATCCACATTCTGCAAACTGATGACGCCATTAACCGATCCGCTGGCAATCATTGGAACCAGTACCAGTGATTTGGCTGCTTCGCCAACGACAACCGTATTATCATAAGTAGAACGTTTCCCTTCAACATCTTTATTAATTACCAGGGGCTGGGCTGTTTTTATCACATGTTCTCTAAAGCCTTTCGGTTCCCTGGGACCTACTAATGATCTGTCTCCTTTCTCAAAAGAATATCGGTCTTCGATGAGGTTTGTTTTTTTATCGTAGGTTACAATATCGATAACCTGTGCATTGAAGATCTCCCGCATTTTTTCACCCACCAGGTTATAAATGGCCTTGATATCCAGTTCACGGGCAAGCCCTTCCTGTACGCTGTTTATTACAGCGAGTTCTGCGGTTCTTTGTTCGGTTTGTTTTAAGAGGCTGTTGGTTTCATCAAACAGCCTTGCATTCTCCAGCGCTACACTCATGCTGTTAGCAAGCGTGGTCATCAGACTTACATCCGAATCGGAAAAAGCATGTTCTTTATCAAGATCCTGTAAACTGATAATGCCTTTCACTTCGCCTCCGGAGATCAGGGGTACAAAAAGTACAGACTTTGATTCTTCCCCCAGCAGCACTTTATTATCATATTCAAGCATTCTGTTTTTTATATCCTCATTTATTACCTGTCCTTGGCGGGATTCAATCACGTATTTTCTAAATCCCTGTGGTTCTCTGGGTCCCAGCAGTGACCTGTCCCCCTTTTCAAAGGAATAGCGATCCTCTATCAGGTTTGTTCTTTTATCATAAGTAGCAATGTCAATGACCTGGGCGCTGAATATTTCCCTCATTTTTTCACCAACCAATTCATAAATGGCCTGGATATCGAGTTCACGTGCTAGTCCTTCCTGTACGCTGTTGATTACAGCCAGTTCAGCGGTACGTTGTTCGGTTTGCTTCAGTAAACTATTTGTTTCGTCAAACAACCTGGCATTTTCCAGTGCTACACTCATACTATTAGCCAGTGTAGTTAGCAGGTTTACATCATTCTCCGAAAAAGCATGTTCTTTATCAAGATCCTGGAGACTGATCATCCCTTTTACTTCATTGCCTGATTTTAACGGAACAAATACCACAGATTTTGGTAAAGACCCATGAATAACTGCACTCTTAAACTGCTGACTTCTTTCTTCCAGGTCCTCATTTATTAATAATAATTGCCCGGTTTTAATAACCAGTTCCCTGAAGCCGGCAGGCTCCCAGGTGCCTACCAGGGTGCGATCGCCTTTTTCATAAGCATACCGATCTTCTAATAAATTAGTTTCAGCATCGTAGGTAACAATATCAATGATCTGTGCATTAAAAATATGGCGGATCTTTTCACCCACTAATTCATAAATAGACTGGATATCCATCTTTTTGGCCAGGCCATTCTGCACGCTGTTAATTACCGCGAGTTCTTCCGTACGCTGGTCAAGTTGGGCTGATTTTTCTGCAAGCGCAAGTTCAAGGTCTGCAATCCGATCTTCGTTGTTACTCATGGCAGTTGTTCAATTATTATTGAAAACAATAAGGCTTTTCTGGTCAGAATGGAAATTAAATATGTCTTCGTGTATGAACCTGAGGAGTAAGGATAGTAGTAAAAAATTTGATCCTAAATATAAGGCATTCCATGTTTATAAGATAGGTATATTTCGCATAACATATTCATGAAACAAAGGCCTGTTATCCAAAAACAAACTAGAATAACATCTTTGTTTTTTATAAAAAAGTTTACATTTAATAAAATTCTCCCTCTTAAAGCAGGTACCCCGAATACCATATTAAATTTAAAAAATTAATTCAATGGTAAATCAATTGGGTGTTGATTCACTTGCTGAACCTACCCCTAACACCGAACGGATAGTAATTCTGGACAGTCTTAGAGGCATTGCTATTCTGGGTATATTATTAATGAATATTCCGGGGTTTGCATTGCCGGATCCTGTTTATCACGATCCCTCCGTACTCAATGAAGCAGGAGTTAATTATAAAACCTGGTATTTTATTGAATGGTCTTTGGAAGGAAGCCAACGTGCACTTTTTTCCATGCTGTTTGGTGCGGGTGTAATTTTATTTCTTACCAGGCAGCAAAAACGAGTAAGTGGAATAAAGGCTGCTGAATACTTTTTCAGAAGACAATTGTGGTTATTGGTATTCGGCCTTATAAATGCATTTGTATTGCTTTGGTTCTGGGATATCCTGTTTCAATATGCACTATGCGGTATGATCCTTTTTGCTTTTCACAGACTTTCTCCTAAATCATTATTAATTGCGGCTTTTATTTGTCTTGTGTTTCAGACGGTTAGGGAGAATCGTGATTTTTATATGGATAAGCGCACCATTGCACGGGGTGAGGCTATAGCAAAACTAGATACTACCACTGTAAAATTAACAGACCTGCAAAAGGAAAGGCTTGGTGCAATGACAACTTATAAAGAGAAATCAAGCATTGATGGTAAACTAAAGGAAATGAATAATAGCAAGATGATGATGACGGGCAGTTATGCCAATCTGTATGAGTATCAAAGCGAACGGAGTTTCCGATCTGAGGTGAACTTTACTTATTTTGGCATTTGGGATATTCTATTATTCATGTTTATTGGCATGGCTTTTTTTAAAAATGGGCTGTTGACCGGCGGCGGTTCTCTAAAAATTTATGCTGGAATGATGTTGATCGGCTTAGGACTGGGGCTCACTATATCTTATTTCAGGCTTCAACCCATGATCAACTACCAGTTTAATTATTTTGACTATGTTAAGAATGTTCAGTTTGAGTATTATGAACTTTCAAGAAGCATAAGAGCCATGGGAATTTTTGGTCTTATCATGGTAATGTATAAATCCGGATGGTTTAACTGGCTATTTAAAATTTTTCAACCTGTAGGTCAAATGGCATTTACAAACTACCTGGGACAATCTATTATCTGCGGGCTATTTTTTTATGGTATTGGATTCGGCATGTTTGGGAAGTTGGAAAGACATGAAATGTATTATGTAGTTGCTGCAGTATGGGTTCTGCAGATTGTTTACAGCCATATCTGGTTAAGAAATTTCCGTTTTGGACCGCTTGAATGGTTGTGGCGTAGTTTAACCTACTGGAAAAAACAACCCATTGCAATAACAAAAGAAACAGATACTATTATTTTAAAAGTTCCTGCAGGTGATTTTATTATTACGGAAGACAAACAAACAATTGAATGAAAAGCGGATAAACATTTGTTAACCATAATTTTTTTTTATGTCAACTACGATGCTTGAAAAAACTCCATCAGCTACCACCTTGAAAAACATGGAGGCTTATTTTAAAACGCATGATGTGCAATATATAGCGGAAGATGCCGTGTTTATTAACCTGGGTACAGGAGAGAGAACTCAGGGCCGAAAAGCAATTGGAGAAATGCTCTATTACATTTATCATGTAGCTTTTGATGCAAAAGCCGAAGTGACCCATTCGCTCATTACCGAAGAAAAAGCAGTATTGGAAGGTTTTTTTGTGGGCAAACATATCAATGAATTTGCAGGCATACCGGCCACCCAAAAAGATGTTCGGGTGCCCCTATGCGTTAGTTATAATTTGAAAGAGTCATTGATCACAGAAGCCAGAATCTATATGTTGGGCGATGTTATGTTTAAACAATTACAATAAAATAAAAATTACTCTGTTGTATTTGCCGGTTGCACCCAGGCGGAACCACGAAGAACAGTTCCGCCGCGGGCGCCTGTATGTTTTTCATCTTCCACGGTTATTATACCATTCACCAGCACATATTTAAAACCCCTGGAGTAAGCATGCGGTTTATCAAAAGTGGCCAGGTCCGTAACCGTTTTTTCATCAAAGATCACGATGTCTGCAGCCATTCCTTCTTTTAATAATCCGCGATCGGTTAATCCAAATTTTTGAGCAGCTAATGAGCTCATTCGTCTGATGGCTTCTTCCAGACCTATTACTTTTTCATCGCGGACATATTTCCCCAGCACCCTGGCATTGGTTCCATAACCCCGCGGATGCGGCATACCTTTTCCAGGCTGTGGTACACCGGCATCGGCACCAAACATGGAAAAAGGATATTGCATGATGTATTTCACATCCTTTTCATTCATGCTATGGTAAACCATTTGAGCACCTCCTTTTTCAATCATATCCATAATGGTTTCCGCTTCAAAATGAGCTTTACTCTTTCGGCCCATTAATTTATTGATCTCCGATATATTTTTCCCGTTAAAAGTTGAATCGGGCTGGTAACTGGCTACCACCGCATAGCTGTAATTTTTGAAACCATATCGATCCAATTGTTTCAGCATATCCTTTTTTATTTGTTTGCGGATTGATGGATTGTGCAACCTGGCTCTCAATGAATCATTACCAGCGGCAAATGCCCAGTCAGGAAGCCTTACACCCAGGTTTGTACTGCTTGCCGTATAAGGGTATTGATCAATCGTTACATCCCAGCCTTCGCTGCGTGCTTTTTCTATCATACCAATAGTGGTTGATGAATTTCCCCAATTCACTTTACCGCCAATTTTAAAATGTGAGATCTGAACAGGGATGTTTGCCGAACGACCAATATGAAGTGCTTCTTCAATTGCCGGTACTACTTCATTTTCTTCATTGCGGATATGCGATGCATAAATACCATTGTGTTGCGCAGCAGCTTTGGCAAGTCCAACCACTTCTTCCGTTTCGGCAAAAGTGCCGGGAATATAGATCAACCCGGTTGATAAACCCAGTGCACCATCCTTCATGGCCTGGGTTACCAAAGCCTCCATTTGAGCCTGCTCTGCAGGAGTAGGTTTTCGATCATCTTCATTCATTACTTGCTCACGAATGGTGTTGTGGCCTATCAGCGTACTCACGTTAATCGATGAGTGAACACTGTCTACCCTGTAATAAAATCTTTTTATATCCGCAGCTGAACCGCCGCAATTACCTGTAATAACCGTTGTAACACCATCATAAATATAATTCGCTGCTTCCGGTGTTGTAATGATGCCGCCTTCAATATGCCCGTGAACATCAATAAAACCTGGTGCAACAACCAAGCCTTTTGCATCAATCGTCTTGTTCGAAGTGAGGGAAAGATTTTTTCCCATCTTAATGATTTTGCCATTTTTTACAGCTACATCAGCATAATACCAGGAATTACCAGTACCATCTATTACCCGCCCATTTTTAATCAGAATATCTGCATCTGTTTGGGCGGAAGAATAAATTGAAAGGAATAAAGCCAGGAAAAGAGAAAAGGTTTTCATTTGTTTATTATTATTTTTTTTATTCAAATAAAAGTTATCAATAATCAACCTGCCTGCTGCAAAGTATTTCAAAGTTTATTTCAACTGTTTATTTTGATGAAAATGCAGGATTAAATATAAGTGATGTGAATTCATTTATCATTTGATCAAGTCCGGGGTATGCATTGTTGCTTAAAAGGATGATGGTTTTTTCTGCATCTAAATAACGTACGATTTGCGTTTTATACCCTGGATTATCTCCTGTATGCCTGACCGCTTTTCCATGTTTTGAATCTGCATCTATCATCCAGCCAAATCCATAATAACTTTGTTCTTTATTTATTAGTGTCATTGGTTGATATGCAGCGTTCAGCGTGCTTTGCTTTACAAGTCTTTCCGATTTTAAAGTCCGGTCCCACTTCAACAAATCTTCTGCAGTTGAACTAACTCTCCCCGGACCTTTTCGATTGCCCAACCAAATGGTATAGTCAGATGAGGGATCAGCATCGGCTCTTTTGAATGATTGATCTTCAACATTCCAGAGGTGACCAACTGTGAAATTTTTCGTAGCCGCTTTTTGCCGGGGAGTCCGGATATTCGTGCTTTTCATTTTCAGGGGTTTAAATATCCATTTTCGGCTAAGTTTAATAAAATCTTTACCGCTTGCTTTTTCGGCTATGCTTGCCAGTAATACGTATCCTGTATTGCTGTAGTTATATTGGGTGCCCGGTTCAAATAGTTTTGGTGGAGCATATTTATTCAGATAAAGGAGGATATCCGGGTTGCCGGCTACTTTTGATTTATCCCAATGTGTATCCATAATTTCCTGGTAATCGGGTAAGCCACTGGTATGCGTAAGTAAATGCCTGATCGTAATGCCCTTGTATGGAATATCCAGGTATTTTTCTATCAGGTCATCGTAGTTTAATTCACCTTTTTCCTGTAGCATCATGATGATCATGGCCGTAAATTGTTTAGAAACGGACGCCATTTCAAAAACATCAGTAACCTGTAAAGGTTTTTGTTTTGTGTAATCGCTATAGCCAAACGCCTTATGATAAACAGGCTCTCCTTTTTCTGCCACCAGGACAACGCCGCTAAATGCACTGTGGTTATTCATGATACTGTCAAAGGATGCGGTTGTATGTATTTGCGCAAATACAATCGTAGGCAACAATAATAATAGAGCTAATGTTTTCATTTTATAATAATAAATTGTATTCCAGTATGATTATTTAATCTCCGGGATGATAGGTTTTCTCAGCGTTTTTTAATACATCATCTTTATAAAAGAGAACATCTTTAAATTTTCCTTGCGTATACATCAAAGCCTGGTCATTAAAATGAGGTGATTGGGGATCGCCGCTTTGTCCACCTGCTAATAATGATTTTGCTTTAATCTTTTTGCCAAATTCAACGGCACAAATAAAACTGTTACCATTAACACCATAACGTTTTTTTGTTCCCGGAAAATATCGACTGCTATAAGATGGCAGCATCCCCCACGTGGAAGATGCAAATCCAACCGGCAGGCTTGGTTGTGCATCGTCATATTTTAAATTCACATCGCCTGATATTCTTTGAAAACGATTGATCTCACCCCAGGCAATATTCCATTTTCCATACTTATTGTTTAAATCCTTTAATACTTCCTTGAGTGGATTTAGCAGTTGCGCTGGACTGGCATCGAATATATAATTGACGGTTTTTTCAACCTGGTCATTTCCGGGTGATGCATAAATAGCAGGTAATAATTTTTGTCCCCACTCAATGGCCAACGTAGTGGCAACTGATTGCTCGCCACTTTTATAATTCCATTGCTTTAATATATCTATGGCTTTGGATAAATCATTAATGGAATTTTTTTGTTGATCACTATTTTTAGCAGCAATGATCAGAGTAGGGATCAACATTTCAAAAGCGGCTAATTTTAGATCATAGCCTGCAGCAATCACTTTATCAAGGGTGTAGTCTTTATTATTACTTAAAACCTCCACCGCATTAATGCCTCTGAAATTTTCACCATCTGGCGCCATGTAGGCAGGGTAGTTTTCTTTTTTGGGGCTAAAAGATCCGGCAGCAGTGAAGGGCGTTGAATTACAATTTTGTATCCATCCGTTTTCAGGATTATAAATATGAACAGATTCTTTTACCGGGTGTAAGCCTTTCCATTCCGTGGCGGCAATAGAACCATCAACGGGTTTTGACCAATCGAATGTTGTGTCCCTCACTGGTATGAAGTTTCCATGCCAATAAGCGATATTGCCTTCTGCATCTGCATATACCGTGTTGTTGGAAGTGTTTACCAACAGATCCATTACTTTTTTAAATTCATCAAAACTGTTTGCTTTGGTGCGTTGCCAGCTTTGTACCAGACCATTCATATCCCGGTTATTGGCTTTTACACTGATCCAGTCACCATTGCGTTTAGCCATAATGGGTCCATGATGTGTAAATAATGTATTAATGTTTTTAGTATGAAAATCATTCCCGTTTTTATATTTCAGGCTGATTTTTTTATTTGTAACTGGTTTTTGCTGGTTATTATACAGGTATGTGTAACCGTTAGCTGCCTTACTGATTTTTTCTGCATAAGCATCGGAAATGTCAGTAGCGCTCGATGTATGCATCCATCCCAGTTTTTCATTAAATCCCTGGTAAATAAAAAACTGTCCCCAGGTTACAGCCCCATAGGCATTTAAACCTTCTTCACTAACCATGTGCACCTCGGGCCGAAAATAAAATGTTACGTGCGGGTTAATGTATAAAATTGAATTTCCGGATGCTGTGATCTTTGGTGAAAAAGCAAAACCATTTGATCCCGTTAATATTTCTTCATCTTTTTGTTTGGGTAAAGCTTTTGAAAATTCATCACCGGTATAAAATTTTTTTAATTCAGCAACGCTTACATCTGCAGTGCTGATAGCACCGATACTGCCATCGGTCCACAGTAATGGATACCACGGTTCGAAGCGGGAAAGCAGCGCAGGTTTTGTTTGTGGATTTTGATGCAGGTAATAATTTATACCGTCGGCAAAAGCTATCAGTAATTTTTTTAACCATGCCGGCGCTTTATCATAATCGGTCATAGCATCGGTAGAATCAATGACCAGGCGTATCATCAAGTCGTTGTAAATATCTTTTTCGCCATTTACTTCGGCCAGGCGTCCCAGCTTTTCAATATAATTCATCTCTACTCTTTTAAAATCATCTTCGCACTGGGCATAGAGTAAGCCAAAAACTGCATCCGCATCAGTTTTACCATAGATATGCGGGATGCCGAAATTATCCCGGATGATCGTAACCTGTTTAGCCTGATTTTCCCAGCGATTTATATCTTGTTGGGAGTATGTTTGGGACAGTAGTTGAAATGGAAATAATAAAAACAGTAAAATAAATCTCATCACCAAATTTATATATTAATTCCATGCAATTATGGACAACCTTATTACACAGGAACGGTGATTAAATCCAGGTGCATATTTATTTTGATGGAAGAATTTTAATCTGTCAACTTTTTGTAGTTGCTTTTGCTGGTTCTTTTAAAAGGCTTATAGCTGTTTCCTTTCCTTTAATGGAAAGAAGTTTATTTGGTGCCGATTCAAGTGATTTTTCGAACTGTAATAAAGCTTCTTTTGGCCTGTTCATTTTTAATAACCATTCACCATACATTTCATAAGAGGGTTTTACCACATTGGGCGGACCATATGCATAAGTACTGGATGTTTCCATCGTTGTGGCTTGTATCAGATATTTTTCTGTTGTTACTGCATCTTTTTTCATCCAGGCCTGCATAGCTTTTAATTGCAGTTCCATTACTTCCGTTTTTTGCAGGTCTGATATAGTTGGCATGCTGCGATTGATGCTGCCGCAAACACGAATTCCATTACCATTGGTTTTTTCTTTTTCTATCAATCGTTCTCCTGCCATTTGCCGGATAATTTTATCCAATTCTTTTTCATTTTTTTGATGGTATGCAGCCATGCCATTTACAAAATGATTTCTGGAGCGGGTCAGAATATTTAAATCCTTTTCATTAAATGAAATCATGGTTATTGAAGTGTCGTAGTCATTGGTTTCAGCCAGATATGTTGTTTTCAGAAATATCATGTGTGCCCTGGCTGCAGTACTGGGTAATTCATTGCAAAATTTTTGCATGCTATCAACCATTTTTCTTGCCATATCTGCATTGCCTTGTTGCAGGTAGCCATATTGTAACCAATAATATGAGTGATAGCCCAGTGCGTCATTATTTAATTTTTTACGTTCTTTCCTCGCTTTCTCCGCAGCCCATGAAACAATATTGCTGCTTACAACCTTATCCCACATACCTAAGGCCAGATATGTATGCGTGGGCATGTGAAGTGCATGGCCGGCATCAGGAGCAACTTTCGCATATTTATCAGCGGTAGTTAAAGCCAATGTAGCGTGAGTAGGGTTATCGTAGGCATGAATAATATAATGTAAGGCTCCCGGGTGCAAGGGATTTCTTTCAATTACCTCTTTAGCAATGTCTGCAGCCTGTTCAAAAATTTTGGTCTGCATGCCGTCAACTGCCCTGCCAATCAGTGATAAACTGTAAAATGATGCTACTTCGTTATTTCCGGGGTATTTATGGTAAAGTGTTTCCATAAAGGCAGCATAAAGACTGTCTCTTTTAGTTTTATTTCCCGTGCCATAGAGGATATTAACGCCTCTTATAAAATCTTTTTCCAAATCAGTTTTTGCCAGGTCAATTCTTTCATCCGGAATCGCAGCCAATTGATTTAAAACCGCGTTTCCTTTTTCAAAATCCTGTTCACGCCATAAAGGATGATTGTAAGTCATGGCTTCCCCCCAATATGCAATTACGAATCCAGGGTCAATTTTCTGAGCCTGTTGAAATGCTTCTGCAGCATCTTCATATTCAAAACTATGTAAGTACAATAAACCTTGTTTAAATGCAGGCTGTGCGGATGCTTGCCCGGTAACTTCAAAATTTATTTCACCCAATTGTACTGAAGATTGATTTTTGGAAATACAACTAACCAAAAGGACAATGGCCAGGATAAAATGGAAAAATTTTGCAAATTGCATGGTGTTAAGTTTAGCAATCTAAATTACTTTATTCCCGGGAACTGCAATCTCCTAATAAGTAATTTTCACTCGCTCTTTTCGCCAACAAACCAATGTTCTTTATTTTTAAACAAAACATTAAAGGTTGTAAGAGTTCCATAAATGCGTGTTATATATTGCTGCAGGTTTACTTTTTCTTCATCACTGAGACCCTTATGCGCATTAAGCTGTTGTTCCAGTACCCTGAGTCTGTCACGGGCCATTACCAGTTTATGAAAGAATACATCAATGGGGATCTCTTTAGGCTTTTGACTTTTATCGGCTGGTTGCAAGAGCATGGTACCGTTTTTCCAGCGATCACCCAAAGGAACTATTTCGCTTATACCACCCCATAACCGTAAAATTTTGAGTAGCGATCTTTCTGTCTCACTCTGCGTTTCTACTTCTGCGGTTACATTTTCGGGAATAATCTCATCAAGATGTATATCATCTTTTTCAATTTCTTTAATTCCTTGATGGATAAATGAAATAAGATAAGTGGCATACCGGATACCAACAATTACTCCAGGTCCGTGTTGCGTATGTTGCAGTCGGGTACCGATTCCTAACTTAAGTTGATCCATGACAGTTTATTTTAAAAACTTTTTCGCTGGCGAATGTATTCTCTCAAAAATACTTCATAAGATTCTTTGATAAACGTTTGAAACTGGAAATCGGTACTGGCTACTGAAAATTCAAAAGCAGGTCTGAAGAGTTCCATAAATAATTCAAGGTCCGCACTGTCTAACTTTGTAAGTCTTCTAACCAAAGCTTTATTGAATCGATGATCAATGTATTTTTCCCTTTCCTGTTCTAATAATCTTTCTTTAAACCTTACCATGCTGTTGTTTTTACGGAATTGGAATACACGGATCAGTTCATTAATGTCGATACCGGCACCCATTGGTCCGATACTGGTCATGGAACCAACGTTAGGTCTTTGAAATTCGAAAGCCTTTTCGTAATCCAGCCTGTTTTGTATTGAATCCAACCGGTAATTGCGTGGTCTTATAGTGATTTCCTTTAAAATTTCCATATTCTTGGGCAAGGCAATATCAAATCTTGTGGGATCCATGATCTTTGTAACCGGGAATTTAACAGTAGGTTTATTTAAATAGGAAAACCAAATGGAATCATTTTCCGATACCCGGATTTCGTATTTTCCAAATGCATCCGTAATAGATCCACGGCCACCGGTTGATTGAACAGAAACAGATTGTACAGGTACAGTCCGCGAACTATCGAAAACAGTACCTTTTAGTGTAAACTGGCCATTTACCCACTGCATACTTAGCAACAAGAAGAAAATGGTGAATAGCTTTTTTATATTGGTTGATGAAATCAATGTGGTAGGCAAGTAACAAAAGAAAATGTGAAAGCTAAACTAAAGTCGGGATTGTTTCAATAAGGTTTCAATTACCACCGGATAATTAGCGTGCTCCAGTAAATGAATTCTCCGGGCCAGCGTTTCAGGTGTATCATCTTTTAAAACCGGGCATTTTGCCTGGAAAATAATATCCCCATTATCATAATGCTCATCTACAAAGTGAATGGTAATACCGCTGAAAGCTTCCTGGTTTCTTATGACTGCTTCGTGTACGATACTCCCATACATACCTTTTCCCCCATAATCGGGCAAAAGTGCCGGGTGAATATTTATTATAGCCCCGGGAAATGCGTGGATAAAACTATCTGGAACTTTCCAAAGAAAACCGGCAAGAACAACAAGGTCAATTTCCAGCTCTTTTAGAAGAGTTAAATACTGATCAGATTCAAAAAATGCCTTCTTTTCCAGAAAAATAGCTGGAATATTTTCCTCTTCGGCAATTCGCTTAACGCCCGCAGTAGGTTTATTATATAGAATGCAGGCAATCTCCACCTCCCCGGAATGTTTAAAATGGTCTATGATTTTTTGGGAATTGCTGCCTGTTCCTGAAGCGAAAATGGCAATTTTTTTAGGGTAGCCTGCATTAGCCGCGGCTGTAAGGCCAGATTTCGCGGATATCCTGTTGGGACTAAACCTGCTAAACATCTTTTTAATGTATTGGGTAAAAAACGGGAACTGGCCAAACGGGATGCTAATCAAAATAACCATAGCAGGCCATATGAGTGTCATCAATATTATATAAAGAGGGTAATAAAGCCACCATACATCTATTCCTGTAAAATCCATGATCTTTCGACCAATAATCCCGGTCAAGCTACCCCCAATGGCAAAAGTCATGAGGATCAGGATCAGCCTCCCAAAGCTTACCTGCCATTTTTCTTTCAATCGTTTGATCATTAACCAATATTTCAGGGCAAAAGTGCACGAAAATTTTAAGATTGAGGGAAATGACGTTTTATGATGACTTTTTTGAATATTTACTTTTATATGACAATCAGGGTTTAGAAAAAATGAAAATATACCGACAAATTTGCCGAAACCCGCTCCCATTAAGGCTTAAAAAATTTTTTATAATGTTGACATATTGTTAATATACTGGCTTATTTTTGCAGCCGATTATCAGGATTTTTATCTACACTTTTTAGATTTTTTGTGTCTATGCTTCCTTGTAAACCAATCATTAAGAGGATAAGTCTTTTTTTATTTACGCTGGTTGCCCTGTTTTTAACGACTGACATTGCAGCACAGGATGGAAAAGTACTATATCAAACTAATTGCCAGATCTGTCATTCGCTGGATAAGAATTTAACCGGTCCCGCATTAAGAGGTTTTCTGGAGCGCGGTCCCTGGGGTGACCGGGAAGAATTGTATAAATGGGTACACAATCCGGCTGCGTATTTAGCTACAAGTGATTATGCCAGCCAGCTTAAGAACCAATATGGTACCATTATGCAGGCATTTCCCCAATTAACCAATGAGGAAATTGACGCCATTGCGGAATATGTAGCAACCGCACCTCCTCCTGGGGGAACTCCAACGGGAGGGCCTGTACCAGAGGGCGCACCTGATAATTCAAACCGCAATTCCATATTCTTTGGTATTTTATCGCTGATCCTGGCCGTCATTGCCCTGATACTGATGCAAGTGAACAGCAATCTGAAAAAGTTATCAGACGATAAAGAAAATATCAGGCGTCCAGATCCTGTTCCATTTTATCGTAATAAGATTTATATAGCCATGTTTGCGATGGTGTTCTTTGTGGTAGGCGGCTATTATTTGGCTAAAGGGGCTATTAAGCTGGGCCGCGATAAAGGATATATGCCTGAACAGCCCATCTATTATTCTCATAAGGTTCATGCTGGCATTAACCAGATCAGTTGTTTGTATTGCCATGGCAGCGCCATGGAAAGTAAACACGCAGCCATTCCTTCAGTAAATACCTGTATGAACTGCCATAAAGCTATCAGCAGTTATGAGAAGGGTCCCCAATTATATACTGAGGATGGAAGGGAGGTTGATGGAACGGCTGAAATTGCCAAACTATATAAATATGCTGGTTTTGATCCTGCAAGGCCTAATGATTGGGATCCGGCTAAAGCAAAACCAGTGGAATGGATCAAGATCCACAACCTGCCTGACCATGTTTACTTTAATCACTCTCAACACGTAAAAGCAGGAAATGTACAATGCCAGACCTGTCATGGTCCCATCCAGGATATGGACGTAGTTTCTCAATTTTCAGAATTGAGTATGGGATGGTGTGTTAACTGTCACAGGGAAACCAAGGTTAATTTTTATAATGAAGGCGATAGTACCGGTAATAAGTTTTATAGTATTTACGAAAAATTCCATAATGATTTGGCTTCGGGTAAAATGGATAGCGTAACTGTTAGCGATATTGGTGGTACTGAATGCCAGAAATGCCATTATTAACCCTTATTTCAATTTAAGAGGTGATACAATTAAGTGAAGTTCAATTTTTTTTCAATTTTCAAACGGATATAAATGAGCGATAAAAAGTACTGGCAAAGTTTTGGCGAACTGAACAATGCAGAAGGCTTTAAGAAATTAGCGCAAAATGAATTTCAGGAAGATCTTCCTACCGATGAACAGGGCTGGCTGGATGCTAAAGCCCCCCGCAGGGACTTTTTGAAATATTTGGGTTTTACCACAGCTGCTGCTTCATTGGCTGCCAGTTGTGAAGCACCGGTACAAAAGGCAATACCATTTGCCAATCAACCTGAAAACCTGGTACCGGGTGTAGCAAAATATTATGCCACTACTTATGTACAGGATGGAGATGTTTTACCAATCATAGCCAAAGTAAGAGATGGTCGTCCTATAAAAATAGAAGGCAATAAACTTTGCAATTATACTAAGGGAGGAACTTCCGCAAGAGCACAGGCATCAGTGCTTGATTTATATGATTCATTTCGTTTACCTCACCCAAAAAGAAAAGTAAGTGAAGGCCGATTTGAAGAAATCCCTACCTATGCACAAGTTGATAAATTAATTGGTGATGAATTAGCGAAGATCGGAACGGCCCCGGTGGTTTTTCTATCTACAACTATCACTTCACCAACAACTAAACAAATTATTTCAGAATTCCTGGCAAAATACCCTGGAAGCAGACATGTACAGGCAGATGCTGATTCATATAGTGGTATGTTATTGGCCAATGAAGCATCCTTTGGAAGAAGGGCCATTCCTTCTTACCATTTTGAAAATGCAAAGGTGATTGTAAGTCTTGGGGCAGATTTCCTGGGTACCTGGCTGAACCCGGTAGAATTTGCATCACAATGGGTCGTTAACAGAAAAATTGATGAGGCAAAACCGGCAATGAGTAAACATTACCAGTTTGAAAGCTATTTAACCCAGACAGGTTCCAATGCAGATGAAAGATTTACCCACCGTCCATCTGAAACAGGTGCAGTTGCCATGGCAATATTAAGTGCATTGGGCGGTGCAGTATCTGTTCCAAATATTAGTGATGCAAAACTGAAGGCAGGAATTGCAAAAGTTGCTGCAGATCTTAAGGCCAATGGTGGTTTGGTAATTTCAGGCAGTAATGATGTAAATGTTCAATCCATCGTCAATGCAATTAATAACCAGATCGGTGCTTATGGTAAATCCATTAACTGGTCTGAAACTTTAAATATTCGCCAGGGTATTGATAAAGACCTCGTTGACCTGGTTTCACAAATGAATGCCGGACAGGTTGGTGCATTATTTATTTACGGCGCTAACCCAGCTTATACTTTTTATAATGCAGCGGGTTTTAAAGAGGGAATGAAAAAAGTGAGGCTGGCGGTTTCTTTCAATAGTAAACTGGATGAAACTACAGAACTGTGTCATTTCGCTGTTCCTGCTCCTCATTATCTTGAAAGCTGGGGCGATACAGAACCCAAATCCGGGTATATCAGTTTTATTCAACCAACCATAAATCCGGTATTTAAAACCCGACCTTACCAGACATCATTAATGAAGTGGAGTGGTAATACTAATGATTACGATAGTTTTTTTAAAACATATTGGGAAGTGAAATTAGGCAAACAAGCATTCAATAAAGCTTTGCAGGATGGAGTACTGGAAAATGGTCAATCTGCTTTACCTGGTATATCACAGTCATTAACTGATACAATAGGTATAGCAACCGTTACTCCTTCCCTGGGTGCCGGTGCTTTTAATAGTGCCAATACCTCAGCAGCTGCATCCGGACTTGCAACTAACAAACAATCCGGTAAGTATGAAATTGTCCTTTACCAGACTGTAGCAGTTAATAATACAGCAAGTGGTGCCAATCCCTGGTTACTTGAACTTCCTGACCCGGTAACCAAAGCAACCTGGGATAATTATGCTATGATCCCCCTTGCCAAAGCTAATGAAATGGGACTTTTTGTAGGGAAAGACAGTAAGTATGAATACTTTCCTTCAAAACCCGTTCTTCGCTTTACTTATAATAACCAGGAACTGGACTTGCCAGTTCTTGTAATTCCTGGGATGAATGCCAATACCATTGCAATCGCTGTAGGTTATGGACGCAGTAATAATATTGGTGTAGGCCTGGATAAAATTGGCAAAAATGTAAATCAATTGGCCATTTTTAATGGTACTACTATTGATTTCCATAACCCCGGTATTACCGTTTCGGAGAATAAAGTAGGCGAGTATAAAATTGCACAAACCCAGATACATAATTCATATGAAAATCGCACAGAAGTAGTTAAAGAAACTACGATGGCGACATTTCTTAAAAATCCTAAACAGTTTAAAGAAGAGCGGGAGCATTTACATTCTACTTATGCTCCGCAAACCGGCGATTACAGAACAGAAGGAACCCTATATCCAGATTATCCTTACCCTGGTCCCAAGTGGGGAATGGCTATAGATATGAATAGTTGTATGGGCTGCAATGCATGTGTAGTTGCATGTCATAGTGAGAATAATGTACCGGTAGTGGGTAAAAAAGAAGTAATGCGTTACCATGATATGCATTGGTTGCGCATTGACCGTTATTTTGTTTCAAAGGAAGATAATCCCGATGATTTACAAGCTGTTGTATTTCAACCTATGCTTTGTCAGCATTGTGATAATGCACCTTGTGAAAACGTTTGCCCGGTTGCAGCAACCATGCATAGCTCGGAAGGTATTAACCAAATGATTTATAACCGCTGCATTGGTACACGTTACTGCGCTAATAACTGTCCTTATAAAGTTCGCCGTTTTAACTGGGCTGATTATATGGGTGCTGATAGTTTCGATGATAACCAGCGCCAGGTTTTAGAAGCGGTTGTACTTAATATGAATGATGATTTAACCAGGATGGTACTGAACCCTGATGTTACGGTACGTAGTCGGGGTGTGATGGAGAAGTGTTCCTTCTGTGTGCAACGAACACAAGAAGCTAAGCTAACTGCTAAAAAAGAAAACAGGCAATTAAAGGATAATGATGTAGCATCTGCCTGCCAATCAGCTTGCCCTACAAATGCTATCACTTTTGGTAATGTGAATGATAAGGAAAGTGCTATCAGCAAAGTAAGAGCCGATAACCAGTTAAGGACATTTTATGTGATAGAACAAATTCACACATTGCCTAATGTTACTTACCTGGCTAAGATCAGGAATACAGACCAGATCATTACAACCGATGATCTCGAGGCACATGCAATTGATGATGCACCCGCTGCAGTTCATTAATTGTAATGGCAGTATAAAAATTTTGACAGAAAATAAACATAATTGCTCGTAGCACTTAGCTAAAGCTCAAAGCTGAAAAAATATGAGTTTACTCAGATACGAATCACAGGTAAGACCTCCACTGGTAGAAGGACATAAAGACTATCACCAGATTACTGAAGATATATGCCGCCCTGTAGAAGCTGCCCCTAGTTTATTATGGTGGATTGGTTTTGGCATATCAGTCATCCTTTTATTATTCGGAGTTTTTTCCGTGTATATGGAAGTTACTTACGGAGTAGGTCAATGGAATCTTAATAAAACAATTGGTTGGGGTTGGGATATTACCAATTTCGTATGGTGGGTAGGGATTGGTCACGCAGGAACATTGATTTCCGCTATCTTATTACTTTTCCGCCAGGGCTGGAGAACGGGAGTAAACCGTGCGGCTGAAGCTATGACTATTTTTGCGGTAATGTGTGCCGGTCAGTTTCCGATCTGGCACATGGGTCGGGTGTGGATGGCTTTCTTTGTAATGCCTTACCCCAATACCCGCGGACCATTGTGGGTGAATTTTAATTCACCGCTGTTATGGGACGTATTCGCTATCTCAACCTACTTTACCGTTTCATTGCTTTTCTGGTATTCAGGGTTATTACCAGACCTCGCTACGCTAAGGGATCGTGCCCGTAAAAAATGGCGCAAGCACATGTACGGTGTACTTTCTTTCGGATGGACGGGTTCAACCAAACACTGGCAACGCCATGAAAGCCTTTCATTGGTATTAGCAGGATTGGCAACACCCCTGGTACTTTCAGTGCACACCATCGTATCCTTTGACTTTGCCACATCTGTAGTTCCGGGCTGGCACACAACTATTTTTCCACCTTACTTTGTGGCGGGTGCCATCTTCTCCGGATTTGCTATGGTGCAAACCCTTTTACTGGTTACCCGTAAAGTATTGAACCTGCAGGAGTATATTACTATTGAGCATATTGAGGTAATGAATAAAGTAATTATTCTCACAGGGTCTATTGTTGGTATTGCTTATCTCACCGAATTATTCATGGCCTGGTATAGTGCAGTTCAATACGAAGAGTTTGCGTTTTTTGAAAACAGGGCTAATATTTTGAGTCCTTATGGGTGGGCATATTACATAATGATGAGTTGTAACGTTGTATTTCCTCAAATTTTTTGGTTTAGAAAAATGAGAAGAAATCTGTATGTAACATTTTTTCTTTCCATTTTGGTTAATATAGGTATGTGGTTCGAGCGTTTTGTGATCATCGTTACATCAGTTTACCGCGATTATCTGCCATCCGCATGGAGTACTTACTATACACCAACCATTTGGGAAGTGGGTTTTTTCCTGGGAACTTTTGGATTATTTTTCACCTGTTATTTCCTTTTCTCTAAATTCTTCCCGGTAATTGCAATTGCAGAGATCAAACATATACTAAAGAAGAACGGTGAGTCATACAAAGAAAATATGGATGAAATTGAAAAAGTATCAGTAGAAGAATTTGCGGATCATCATGTTGATAAACATCATTGATTACTTGTTTAATAAAATTAGGCTTGTGGAATATGCCAACAGCTGAAAGCTTAAAATAAATTTATGTCGGTAAAAAAATTCATAGTAACCAGTTTTGATGATGAGGAAATTTTATTTCCAGCTATCAGGCAAGTACGTAAATCGGGATATAAAATCCATGACGTGTATACCCCTTTCCCTATACATGGCCTGGATAAAGCAATGGGTTTAAGAGATACAAGTTTGCATACTGCAGGTTTTGTATATGCTATAATGGGAACGGCTACTGCATTAGCATTCATGACCTGGATTTTTACTACCGATTGGCCCATGAATATTGGGGGTAAACCACATTTTGCTTTACCAGCCTGGATTCCCATTACATTCGAGTTGACTGTTTTGTTTTCCGCAGTTGGCATGGTACTCACTTTTTGTTACCTATGCCAGCTGGCACCATTTGTAAAAAAAGATCATTTCAGGCTTCGTTCAACCGACGATCTTTTTGTAATGGCCATCGAATGCACAACTAAAACAAATGAAGAACAGGCCATCGCATTTTTAGCGCAATTGGGCGGAAAAGATATTACAGTGGAAATGAAGGAAACGGAATGGTGGTTAGGCCGGTATGATAAAGATGACAGGCACACACTTATAAAAACAGAACCTGAGATTATACATTAATTATTTACAGTGGATTAATCCAATTTGATCCATAATTATAATAAGAGCTAATGAAGAAAAGTTTTATAGCTGCCGGTATCATAACAATGGGCATAGTAGCAATCGGATGCGGTGGCGGAGATGATACACGAAATAATGCTTACATGCCGGATATGGCTTATAGTCGGGCGTATGAAACCTATACCATGTCGGCGGAAAAAATCGCCGAACTGCAAAAGCAGGGTATTTTTTATAACACGATGCCTGTTGAAGGAACCATTGCACGTGGCGAAATGGAACCCTATTATATATCGAATGATACAACAGGTTATGCTCAATCATCTTCGGTTCAGGATCCATTACCAGAAATGGATGAAACATATTATAAAGAAGCAGAAAGATTATACCTGGTAAACTGTGCGGTGTGTCATGGTTCTAAACTCGATGGAAATGGTCCTTTATGGAAGGGAGGTGATGGACCTTATCCTGCAGCACCCAGGAATCTGTTGGATGATTATTCCAAAGGTCTTTCTGATGGAACAATGTATCATGTTATAACTTATGGAAAAGGATTAATGGGCAGTTATGCTCACCAGGTTAATCCTAAACAACGTTGGATGCTGGTAAAATATATGCGTTCAATTCAAAGTGGAAGCAAGCCTGCAGCAACTGATTCAACCGCTGCTGCAGCAACAGGAAATGGAACGGTAACATCGGATAGTGCAGCTATGGCTGCACCAGCAACCAATTAATTTTGGAATAATTATTAAGCGAATTTTAAACGATTCATGATGGCAATAAGGGAACAGTTTTCAAAAACAAAAAACTTCAATCTAATTTCACTGGGATTGATGGGTGTAGGACTATTATCGATCATCATACTTTTCATTACGCATGGAGCTTCAGGCGATCATCGTATGCAAGCCCGTTTTTGGGCAAGCTTGCTTCAAAACAGTGTTTATTTTTTACTGGTTACTAATGCAGCTATGTTTTTTATTGCTGCCACTACTCTAGCATGGGGAGGGTGGCAAGTGTCTTTCAGAAGAGTTTCGGAAGCTATCTCCAGTTGTGTTCCTGTATTAAGCATTACAACCGGTATTATTTTACTGGCTATTGTTTTAAGTGATAATCACACTATTTACCACTGGACGGATACGGAACATGTAAAACACGATAAAATATTATTACATAAAGCTGGATTTTTAAATAAAGGATTTTTTATTGTCTGGACTATAATTACACTGGTAGGATGGAATTTGCTGGGTGCAAAATTGCGTCAGTTGTCCCGCAAAATTGATGATAGGCCATTAGACAATGCAGGCGCCAAAAAATATATTTGGGACAACACAGTTTGGGCCGCCATTTTTATTGTTTTCTTTTCACTCACTGTTATGTCTTCTATTCCCTGGTTATGGTTGATGAGCATTGATGCTCACTGGTATAGTACCATGTATAGTTGGTATACTTTTGCCAGCAGCTTTGTTGCCGGCATTGCCCTGATAACTATTTTTGTTATTTACCTTAAAAATCTGGGTTATCTTGAATTTACCAATGAGGAACATTTGCATGACCTGGGAAAATTTATGTTTGCATTTTCCGTTTTCTGGACCTACCTGTGGTTCTCACAATTCATGTTGATATGGTATGCAAACATACCTGAGGAAACAACATATTTTGAACCCAGGGTTGAAGGAGCATGGAATGGAATATTCTGGTTAACAGTTATAATTAATTTCCTGGCGCCTTTATTAATTCTTATGAGCCGGGGCGCAAAAAGAAATTATGGAACCTTGACTTTCATGTGTATCCTGATATTATTCGGGCATTGGATGGATTTTTACCAAATGGTTTTCCCCGGTCCGATGAAAGATCCGGAAACCAGTGTAAGTCATGTGCCTATGATGTTGGCTGATCTGGGGATAGGGTTGGGATTTGTAGGATTGATCATGTTTTTTACAGCAAGGGCCTTAGCTAATGCACCGTTGATAGCTAAAAATCATCCTTTTTTGAAAGAAAGCCTGATTCATCATACTTAAAAATAATTTGATTCATTAACAACTGAATATCGTATGTCAACTTTTTTGATAATTGCAATTTTGATACTTGGGTTTGTGATCACATTTCAGATTGCAAAGGCCAGTGAATATGTGGCTATATTAAGGGGGGAAGAAAAGGCCAGAAAACAGTCGAACCGGATAAATGGATTTTTGCTATTGATCTTTTTGATTGTTGGCTTAATCGGGGTATATTATTGTAATGAAGCATTGAAAGGAAAATTGTTAGGTGAATCAGCCTCAGATCATGGTGAAAAGATTGATATGATGCTTTATATCACCATCATCCTTACTGGTATTGTATTCGTCATTACACAGGTATTACTGTTTTGGTTTGCTTATAAATACCAGGAATCAGACACCCGCAAATCATATTATTTTCCCCATAACAATAAATTGGAATTGATCTGGACGGTTATACCGGCTATTGCCCTAACTGTTTTAGTGGGCTTTGGTTTGTTTTATTGGTATAAAATTACCGGCGATGCTCCAAAAAATGCATTAGTTGTTGAAATCACCGGTAGCCAGTTCAAATGGGAAATGCGCTATCCGGGTAGAGATGGTGTTTTCGGCAAAAAATATTTTAAAGAAATAGATGAGGCCAAATCCAATCCGTTGGGACAGATATGGGATGATCCAGCTAACCATGATGATATTGTGGTAACGGGCGATATGCCGATTGTAGTAAACAAGCCCGTTAAGTTGATCATCAACGCAAAAGATGTGATCCATGATGTGGGTCTTGCGCATTTCCGGATGAAAATGGATGCAGTACCAGGCACTCCCACTACAATGTGGTTTACGCCAAAATTTACAACTGCCCAGGCCAAAGAAAAATGGGGAGCAGAATTTGTTTATGAAATATCCTGTGACCAGATGTGTGGTAAAGGTCACTATAGTATGAGGGGTACCATTACAGTTATTACACAAGAAGAATTTGACAGGTGGATGTATAGCCAGCAGCCACAGTATTATGCGGCTTTCCCAGATAGAAATCCGGCTAATACACCTGCCATTACAGATTCAGTAAAAGTAGCCAGTGTAAATCCAACTGCTGCTGGAACAACATTAATGAATTAAAAATTTCTTTTGACAGCCACAAGCGGTCAGTTAAAAAAAATAATTATGAGTAACGAAGTAAACCCTAATATTCACAGTACGGAAACCAGTCATGCTGATCTTCATGATGAACACCATGTACACCATCATAAGGAAACCTTTATTACCAAATATGTTTTCAGCCAGGATCATAAAATGATTGCCAAACAGTTCCTTGCAACAGGAATTATTTGGGCAATTATCGGTGGTTTATTTTCTGTGCTTTTTCGCTTACAATTAGGTTATCCTGATGAAACGTTTCCAATCCTTGAAACATTTTTTGGGCGTAATGCAGAAGGTGGACGAATCCAACCTGAATTCTATTATTCCCTGGTTACCATGCATGGAACGGTACTGATTTTCTTTGTATTAACCGCAGGTTTAAGTGGAACATTCGCCAATTTTCTAATTCCGCTCCAGATTGGTGCAAGGGATATGGCATCACCATTCCTGAACATGCTTTCATACTGGTTCTTTTTTGCAGCCAGCGTGGTAATGCTTTCATCATTGTTTGTGCAAACGGGCCCTGCATCTGGTGGATGGACAGTTTATCCACCATTAAGTGCATTAGGTCAAGCTTCCGAAGGTTCTAAAATAGGCATGGATCTTTGGTTGATCAGTATGGCATTATTCGTCGTTTCTTCATTGCTGGGTGGTTTAAATTACATTACCACCATCCTGAATATGCGTACTAAAGGAATGAGCATGACTCGAATGCCATTAACCATTTGGGCCTTGTTCTTTACAGCTGTATTAGGTGTTCTATCATTCCCGGTTTTATTATCAGGATTTATTCTATTGTTATTTGACCGTCACCTGGGAACCAGTTTTTACTTGAGTGATATTTATGTAAATGGTCAGATTTTGCCGAATGAAGGAGGTAGCGCTATTCTTTACCAGCACTTGTTTTGGTTCCTCGGTCACCCTGAAGTTTATATTATCGCCTTACCAGCTATGGGATTAACATCTGAAATTCTCAGTGTAAATTCCAGAAAACCCATTTTCGGCTATATGGCTATGATAGGTTCTCTATTTGCCATTACCATTCTTGCCTTCCTGGTTTGGGCACATCATATGTTTGTAACGGGTCTTAACCCATTCCTGGGTTCGGTGTTTGTATTACTGACACTATTAATTGCAGTGCCTTCAGCTATAAAAGTATTTAACTGGTTAACTACCATTTGGCGGGGTAATATCCGGTTTACACCGGCTACTTTATTTGCTATTGGTTTTGTTAGTGTATTTATTTCAGGTGGTTTAACAGGTATTTTTTTAGGTAACTCAACCATTGACATTCACCTGCACGATACCAAATTTGTGGTGGCTCACTTCCACCTCGTTATGGGTGTGTCATCTATGTTTGGTATGTTAGCTGGTATTTACCATTGGTTCCCAAAAATGTTTGGGCGCTACATGAATAATACGCTTGGATATATTCATTTTTGGGTTACCATCACTGGCGCTTATCTTATATTCTGGCCTATGCACTATGAGGGATTAGCTGGAGTACCCCGGCGATATCTTGACCTTAGCGGATGGACATCCTTTAACCAATTTACGGAACTGAATAAATTCATTACAATAGTTTCCATCGTTGTTTTTGCCGTCCAGTTAATGTTTGTGTTTAATTATTTTTATTCCATGTTTAAGGGTCGCAAATTAACTACCACCAATCCATGGGGTGCAAATACTTTAGAATGGACTACACCTATCAACCCGGGACACGGAAACTGGACCGGCGAGATTCCCGAAGTCCACAGGTGGCCATATGATTATAGTAAAGATGGCAGAGAATTCATCCCTCAAACTGAAAAAGTGGGTGAAGATGAGTCTCAGCATTGATGGATCAAATACCAAAGAAGCTGATGGTAAAGCCGTGACTTGTGCAAAAGGGTTTTATTTTTTTACGACTTTAACTATGAGCGATGGATGAAGGAAACAGGTTAAAAAGTTCTTTTACATTATCGGGTAAGCTAAACGATTACATGCTGTTGATCAAAGTATCACTCAGTATTATGGTGGTTTTTTCCAGTGTCATTTCGTACCTGCTCGTTCCAGAAGTAGTCTTTGACTGGTATAGAATTCTTTTACTTTTCATTGGTGGTATGCTGGTAACAGGAAGTGCAAATGCAATAAACCAGGTTGTTGAAAAACAATCGGATGCCATTATGAAAAGGACTGCAAAAAGACCAGTTGCCGCAGGACGTATGAGTGAACAGGAAGGCTGGGCTTTTGCAATCATCACGGGTATTGCGGGTGTGTTGATATTGGGATTTTTCTTTAATGTATTATCAGCATTATTAGCTGCTTTTAGTTTATTTCTTTATGCTTTCATTTATACACCATTAAAGAAAGTAAACTCTATTGCAGTACTGGTTGGTGCATTTCCGGGAGCATTGCCCTGTTTAATTGGCTGGGCCGCAGGTGCGGATGAATTATCATTGGGAGGTTGGGTATTATTTGCGTTACAGTTTCTATGGCAGTTCCCTCATTTCTGGGCCATAGCGTGGGTAGCACATAATGATTATACCAATGCCGGTTTTAAATTGCTCCCCAGTGAAAAGGGTCCTACAAAATCAACGGCTATTCAAACCATCATGTATTCAGTATTGATGATACCTGTTGGATGCCTGCCCTATTTTGTAGGAATGAGTGGTTGGATATCCATGTTAATAGTCATATTGGCTGGGTTGTTTATGACCTGGCAAAGTATCAGGTTATACAACGAGATGAGCATTAAGGCAGCAAGGAGAGTAATGTTTAGTAGCTATATTTATTTACCCGTTGTGTTCCTGGCTTTATTAGCAGATAAAATATCTCCTTCATACTAAAACACATAAGGAATTTTATATTTTTTAAATTTTGTGAAATGATAAGTGATGTGAAATTAAATTATTCAGACGCCGTTGCAGGCGAAAAGAAATCAAAAAAAATACATCCACATAAATTTACCATGTGGGTAGCCATTGGTAGCATGATCATGATGTTTGCAGGGCTCACCAGTGCTTATGTGGTAAAAAGTGGCCAGGCCACCTGGCAGGAGATCCGCATACCCGAATTGTTTTGGTATTCAACCATTGCAATTTTGTTAAGCAGTGTCACAATACGGTTAAGCCTTAGGAATTTTAAGGCCAGGGAAATGCAGAAATACAGATTATTAATTGCCGTTACTTTTGCTTTAGGTGTCCTGTTCATAGTATTGCAATATCTGGGGTTTCAACAAATGTGGGCCAGTGGGATTACGCTGAGTGGCTCTGGGGCAGGACAGTTTATATATGTAATTGCAGGTTTTCATGCCTTACATGTATTGGGTGGTATTGTAGCATTATTGATCATATTTATTAAGGCTTTTATTGGTAAAACAAAAACGTATAGTTCACTTCCGATAGAAATAGCAGGAACATACTGGCATTTTGTAGATGCACTATGGATATACCTGATGATTTTTTTTATATTAATCGGATAGAAAAGCGGTAAAGTATATTTTTTAAAATTTAACAACTGATATGGCACAAGTTGCAACAGCTACACAAACTAAATGGTGGAGTGGAGGTAAGAGCCCTTTTAATTTGGAGTATGGAAAAGTAATGATGTGGTATTTTTTAATGAGTGATGCTTTTACATTTGGTGCATTCCTGATTTCCTATGGTACCATTAGGTTTTCTACCAATTTCTGGCCCGATCCTAACGTAGTATTTAATGCATTCCCAGGCATGGGACATGCAAATCTGCCACTTGCCTTTGTTAGTGTGATGACTTTTATCCTGATCCTTAGTTCGGTTACTATGGTACTTGCTGTACATGCTGGTCATCATAATGATAAAAAAGGAGTTATAAAATGGCTTTTCTGGACAATTATTGGTGGTATCGCTTTTCTTGCCTGCCAGGCCTGGGAGTGGACACATATGATTATGGGCGATTTGCCTGTTTTAGTAGATGGCCAGATTGAGAAGTGGGGACAAACTACTGCTCACAATCCCTGGGGTCCTCCTGTTGTTGGCATGATGCATGAAGGGGTGCAGGTAACCACACCTGGCCCCGTTGCTTTTGGTGGATTTTTTTATGGCATTACAGGATTTCATGGCTTCCATGTGTTTTCGGGAGTTATTATTAATATTATCATACTCATTATGACCCAAAAAGGCGTGTTTGAAAGAAGGGGCCATTACCTGATGATTGAAAAGGCAGGTTTGTACTGGCACTTTGTAGACTTGGTATGGGTATTTGTGTTCTTATGTTTTTACCTGATTTGATCAAAAAAGTTATAAAGACATAATATTTAAACGCATTGAAAAATAGCACATGGAACAATCATCAGAATACCAGGAAATAACTTATCATCCGGAACATGGATCCACAGATGATTTTAAAAAGAAAGTAAAACGAACAACTATTATTCTATCAGTTATTACACTAATTGAGTTAGGATTAGGTTTAACGATTTATGCAATGAACCTTTCACACTCCCATTTTGTTGTGCTTTTAATTAAAGGCATTATTGTAATCCTCACCCTTGCAAAAGCTTTTTATATAGTCGCGGTTTTTATGCACCTGGGTGATGAAATTAGAAATATGATCATGACCATAGTGGTTCCGTTAATGTTGTTTATTTGGTTTATCGCTGCTTTTTTATGGGATGGTTCTTCCTGGAAAAATTACCGGAATACATTTGATCCTTCCTTTAAAGAAAGAACCACAGTACAGCCGGTAACTTCGGACACAACTACTATTATAAAACCTACTACCAGGGATTGATTTTGGAATTATTCGTATTGAACTTATTGACCAAACCATCCCCTTAAAACAAGTGGATGGTTTTTTTAAATTACTACCGTGAACAAAAGTGCAGTCATAGCTATATGCATCGCCCTCTTATTGCCTTTAACCGGATATTTTTTAATGAAGGGTCTGAGTAATAAAAATATTCATCCTCCCCGTCATTTTATCTATGATACAGTGATCACTAAAAAGGAGAAAGGTAAAATGGTGAATGATACTATCTGGCACAAGATCCCTGATTTTAATTTAACCAACCAATTAGGCCAACAGGTTTCATGGGATGATATGGAGGGGAAAGTTGTGGTTGCGGATTTCTTTTTTACCAGTTGCCCTACAATATGTCCCAGGTTAACAACAAATATGAAACGATTGCAGGAGTCAATTCATAATAGTGAAAGAGTGGGTAACAGGGAGGCTGGATTTGTACAATTCCTATCATTCAGTGTGGATCCGGAGAGAGATTCGGTTGCCGCTCTAAAAAAATGGGCCGACCGTTTCCAGATTAATCCAAATAACTGGTGGTTACTTACTGGTGATAAAAAGGAAATCTATGATCTTTCTTTGAATCATATGAAACTTGGATTGGTGGACGGTGAAGGAATTGATTCTAATTTTTTGCACACAGATTATTTTGTATTGATCGATCGAAACCGCAATATCCGTGGATATTATCATGGCCTGGATACTGCGGAAGTGTTAAAGCTGTCTTCGGATATAATATTTCTGAACCTGGAAAAAGATCCAAAAAGAAGAAGTTTTTTTGAAGGAAAACTCGAGATCATGGCAATTGCTATGTTATTGGCCATATTGGGCGCATTTTTACTGATCTATTTTTTAAGAAAAGGGAAACCTGCCAGACCTGTTAACTAACGCTCACCTGTAACTGAAATATTTTAATTTATGTTATCACCTGTATTGGTTAAAAATGATACAAAGGCCCGCTACTTTATCATTTCTGTTTCAATAATTGTTTTCATCGCAATTGTAGCACTGGATCGCATACAATGGAATCCTGATGCCGGATTCGATATTCATATTTTCGCCACATTCAATGCATTTATCAATTCGGCGGTTAGCGTATTATTACTGGCAGGCTTAATTTCCGTAAGGAGGAAGAAATACCTGTTGCATAAGCGAATTATGATGACAGCCATGGTACTCTCTGCCCTGTTTTTAATTAGTTATGTATTACATCACTTATTTGCCGGCAGTACATTATTCGGCGACGCTGATCGTGATGGCATTGTCAGTGAGTTGGAACTGGCCGCAGTTGGTAATGCCCGTATGATTTATTTTGTTATTTTATTGACGCATATATTACTGGCAGCAATCATTTTACCGTTTATTCTATACACTTCTTACCGTGCACTAACTGGAGAGTGGTCAAAACATCGTAAACTGGCCCGCATTACATGGCCCATCTGGTTCTACGTTGCTATAACCGGTCCTGTCATTTATTTAATGATCAGCCCATATTATTAAAAATCTGTTCTATAATCCCTCGTAAGTTTTATTGCTTTAAAGGTTGGCCCACAGCAATTTTACAATCATGCCCAGGCTGTCCATGTGCCGGATTTAATTTGGCGGTAGCTGGAAAAGGACTGGCCGGTTGTTCCTCTGCAGGTTGAACTGGAAAAGGACTGGTGGGGGTTGTTGAAACAGGTGTAGATGTTGAAATAGGTGCAGATGTAGTTGCTTTTGCAGGTGCATTAAGCGGTTGACCTACAGCAATGTCACATCGATGCCCAGGTTGACCATGTGCCGGGTTTAGCTTACCATCTGAAGATTTAGTATTGGGTGTGGTATTTGGGGCAGAAAGTTGTGAAATTGTGCCTGGTAAAGAAATGGAAGGGGAACTGATCGGGTTTGGTGATACGGGTTGAGATGTTCCAGCCTTGTTAAGAGGAGCTCCCACTGCAACTGCACAATCATGACCGGGTTGACCATGTGCCGGATTTAATTTTGCACTTGTGCCACTGCCTATAGTTGGCTGTATTGGTAATACAGAATCAGGAATTAAAGATACAGGCCGGTTAGTATCCGGTTGATAATTTTGTAATAATGTGGAAGAAAGTTCGGGAATTTTATTGCCTTTATCGCCACTTGCATTACAAGCAGATATCGTGGACGCTACAATTAATATATATAGTAAACTTTTCATTGAAACGGGGTTAAGTGAATGAGGACAATAAATGTACAATTTATTATGATCTATGCAAGATGTTTGAACATTATCTTAACAACTCAACAGCTTTAAAGTGGTTACAGCAGCCCTTCTTTAGAGGGATCCCAGAAAACTTCTATAAAATTGACAACCTGGTCATCCTTAACGCCAATTCCTTCTTTTTCCAGAAGTTCCTTCATTTCATCCGGAGTTTTGAAATGATATTTGCCAGTCAACATCCCGTTTCTGTTTACCACCCGGTGTGCCGGCACTTTAGGTTTTATGTGGTGGGCTCCGTTCATGGCCCACCCTACCATTCTGGCTGATAGTCGTGTACCAAGGACAGCAGCAATAGCTCCATAAGAACTCACTCTGCCCTTAGGTATTTGTCTCACAACCTCATAAACTAACTGGAAAAAATCTTTTTCCCGGTTACCCGCAGGCGTTATAGTATTTATTTTTGTATTGGTAGATGACCTGGCCATGGATCATGATTTTTTTTCTGATTTTATTTTCAATAAAAAAGTCTTTTTAGGTTCTGGTGCATTTTCGTAATGATAAGGGCAATGTATACAACCATTGCCACAGCAATAACCTCGCTTTAAAAGGTACCTGCCAGTCAAAACAAACAAACCATTTTCATCAAGGTAATAATCCTCACCTTCTGTCATCGGATCGAAATTCATCTTTCAGCATTATTTTCAATTGTGAATCCATTTCTTTTCCTGCTAAAACTTCTGGAAGCGAAAAACAGATATAATGTATGCGGTTGCTTTGAGCAATATCCAGGTTTTCATAATGGGTTTTAATTTTTAATACATCGGTCAGATTTTCCTGTTGGTACAGATCATTATAGTCAGTATGTATTGAACAACGATACATTGAGCAGACTTCTTTGGTAAAATGGTATAAGTCCGGACTGTCTGTTTTTAAATGGATGTATCCCCCTTGTTTTAAAATTTGATGAAACCTTCGTAGGAATTGTGGATGTGTCAACCTCTTTTTCATTTTAGAAAATCGAAGTTGAGGATCTGGAAACGTGATCCATATTTCTTCAACTTCATTCGCTTCAAAGTAATCAGTGATTTTGTCAATTTGAATCCGGAGAAAGGTCACATTTGATAATTGAAGTTCAAGGGCTTTTTTAGCACCAACCCATAAACGATTCCCTTTAATATCAATACCGAGAAAATTTTTTTGGGGAAAACGCAATGCTAAACCAAGCGCATATTCACCTTTTCCGCAAGCCAATTCAAGTGTAATGGGACGATTGTTTTCAAAATGATCATGCCATTTTCCTTTAATATTTTCAGGAAACTGCAGCACATTCGGGAAGGTTTTTATTTCAGCAAAACGGAGCAGTTTTTTTTGTCCCATAATTGCCAAAGATATAAACCTGGATACTGTAATTATGGTTTTTGTCTACTTAGAAACATAGATTCTCCAGATCTGTCAGTAAAATGAGCTGGCCTTGCTTCCTGGGTAAAAACCTGCCATTTCAACAAATCATCATTCATTAAAACCAACAGGCTTTTAACAGCTATTTGATCAGCTCCATCATCAATAACAAAGTCAAACCAAAACGGGTTTTTAGTATCATCAATATGTACCTGCGTGACTATTTTTTTTCTTGGTCAAAAATAAAAAAACCGAATCACTTTTTGTGAATTCAAGGCCGGACCTTATTTCCTTGTTCTGTATATTTTCCCACTTCCCTATCAGATTGACTGGAACTTTTTGTTGAGCCACAACCACCAGGCAGGAAAAAATCCCCAGGTATCCTGCTATCCATTTCTTTTTCATACAATATTTTTTATCAAATAGTTGTATCAGAATTTGTGCCATCTGGTTTTTTGGCTCATCCTGTTAAGGCATTGTTTTTTTGAACTATATATAAATCAGGATTTATGAAAAGAGATGGAATTCAACAAAGTTTGTGGCAGCAAATACCCGCTTTCGAAATAAAGAATATTTTACCGGCCAACACAGTTTTCGATGTATTAATTGTAGGAGGAGGAATTACCGGCCTGTCAACGGCTCTTCAACTACAAAAAATTGGTAAAAAATGCCTGCTGGCAGAAGCACACGTTATCGGATATGGTAGTACGGGAGGTACAACTGCTCATTTAAATACTTTATTGGACAATTATTATAACCGTTTAGAAAAAAATTTTGGGGAAGATTCTGCGCAGTTAGTTGCACAAATAACACGTGAATCCATTGAATTAATAAAATCAAATATAGAAGAATACCAGATTGATTGTGATTTTGTTGAGCAGGCAGGTTATCTGTATGCGGAAAACGAAGAGCAGGTAAAAGAATTGGAAGAAATTTTTGAAGCCTCCAATAGGGCAGGATTACAAGTACGATGGGTAACAGATATACCTGTGCCATTCCCTTTTTTAAAAGCAATGATTGTTGAAGGTCAGGCATCTTTTCACCCAACAAAATATATTTATGCCCTTGCCAAAGCATTTGAAGATGCGGGAGGTATATTGTTGCAGCAAAGTCGGGTAGTATCGGTTGATGATGGAGAAATTATAAAAGCAACTATAAATGAGGATATATATAGTGCGTATAATTTAATTTATGCAACACATGTTCCTCCCGGAGTAAATCTTTTGCATTTCAGGTGTGCGCCATACCGCAGCTATGCATTGGCGTTAAAATTAAGCAACGAGGATTATCCTGCGGCCCAGGTTTATGACATGCAGGATCCTTTCCATTATTTCAGAACCCATATCACCAATGAAGAAAAATTTTTAATTGTGGGTGGTGGGGATCATAAAACAGGACATGAAGAAAATACGGAGGCATGTTTTAAAAGGCTGGAAAGTTACTGCAGGAGTCATTATGATATAAAAGAAGTAGCTTATAAATGGTCATCTCAATATTTTGAACCTACAGACGGGCTACCTTACATTGGGCAATTACCTGGAAATGGAGAAAATGTTTTTGTAGCCACTGGTTTCAGTGGTAACGGCATCACATTAGGGGTGGCGTCTTCCATTATTTTAACTGGTATGATTGAAACGGGTATGAGTGGTGAATATGCAGAATTGTTCGATCCGTCGCGGATTAAAATGGTGGCGGGTTTTAACAACTTTGTAAAAGAATCAGCTGATGTATTGGGGCAATTGATCGGTAAAATATTACCGGGTGAAAAACTTCCTTCATTTTCCGACCTGGCGCACAACGAAGCCCGGGTTGTAAAACATGATGGGCACACACTGGCCATTTATAAAGATAATAACGGTGAACTACATGCGCTGAATGCTGCCTGCACGCATATTAAATGCAATGTTGCCTGGAACAATGCAGAACAAAGCTGGGATTGCCCCTGCCACGGTTCAAGGTTTTCCATTGACGGAGAAGTGTTGACAGCGCCAGCCAGGAAAGATATGGAAGTGATCGATCTGAGAAAAGAATCTTAGTATGTTTGTTTGCTCCTTATTTCCTGGTTCTCTTAAGTAATCATTCTTTAAGCAGATCTTTTTTAGATCGTATCTTGAGAATAAATCTTATCATGAGATTGCTGTTTTCATTATTATTGATTTCACTCCAGCTTCATGCACAGCAAAGACCCAACATCATTTACATCATGAGTGATGATCATGATGCGGATGCAATAAGTGCTTATAATAAACAATTCATTCAAACGCCTAATATTGACAGACTGGCCAAAGAAGGAATGCGTTTTACAAAAGCATTTGTCGGGAATTCTATCTGTGCCCCTGCCCGGGCAACATTACTTACCGGGCAGCATTCGCATAAGAATGGTATAAAGGATAATTTTACTGCTTTTGATTCAAGCAAAAATACATTTCCAAAGCTTTTACAACAGGCAGGATACCAAACTGCGGTAATTGGTAAATGGCATTTACGATCTTATCCTGCAGGGTTTGATTACTGGCGGATTTTGCCTGGTATGGGACAATACTATGATACCCGCATGATCAAAATGAATGGCGATACAATCATAGAAAGAGGTTATTCTACTGATGTCATAACAGATGATGCGATTGACTGGTTGAATATGCGTGACAAAAACAAACCCTTTTCATTACTGCTGCATCATAAAGCACCACACCGGTATTTTTTCCCCTCGTTTAAATGGCTTGAAGTATTTCATACCAAAACATTCCCCGAACCTTCAACCTTCTTTGCTGATACAACCGATCGCGGCAGCGCATGGCGAATGCAGACAATGAGCATTCTTCCTGACATGCAGTTATGCAGCGACCTCAAAGTGGACCCGCAATATTTGATGGATATACCGGAATACAAACCAGATTCCTCGCAGATAAATTATTACCATGCCATCATGCGTCGGGTACCTGATAGTCTTCGCGAAAGGTTTCAAGAAATTTATGCAGAGCGGGGAAAGATTTTGAAGACGTTGCGACCGCAGGGGAAAGAGTTATTAAAATATAAATACCAGTGGTATATGCAGGACTACCTGGCATGTATAGCCGTAATAGATGAAAATGTCGGCCGGGTGCTTGATTACCTGGATGCAAACAACCTGGCAGAAAATACATTGGTTATCTATACCAGTGATCAGGGATTCTATTTAGGTGAAAACGGCTGGTTCGATAAGCGATTTATGTATGATGTTTCGATGCAAACACCTTTGCTGGCGCGTTGGCCGGGATACATACCTGCAAATTCAACTAATACCAATCTTGTACAGAATATTGATTTTGCACCAACCATACTGGCTTTTGGCGGTGTAAAAACCCCGGTATGGATGCAGGGTGTGAGTCTTAAAAATCTCATGACAACAAAACAGGACAAACTTTCCAGAAAATATCTTTATTACCACTATTATGAGTATTCAAAAGACCATACGGTAATACCGCATTTGGGTATTCGCGGGGAAAGTTATAAGCTTATTTATTTCTATACGGTTGATGAATGGGAGTTTTATGATTTGGAAAAAGATCCCACGGAACAACACAATCTAATTGATGATCCTTCGCAGCTACCCAATATCATTCAAATGAAAAAGGAGTTAAAGAAATTGCAGGTGGAATATGATGATCAGGAGATCAGTTTAAAATAACCATCATGTCATCAAACAAAAAA
>JACCYQ010000122.1 GCA_013696395.1 Chitinophagaceae bacterium | reverse complement strand
CCACTGGTTTTGAAAAATTTTCCAGGTCGTTTTCTTTTAAAACAAATAGCAATTCATCCAGGCTATCTTCTTCAACCGAAATCAATAATCCGCCACTGGTTTGCGGATCGGCTAAAATGGCTTTTTGCAGATCTGTTATTGTGCCGATCTTGTCACAATAACTATCCCAGTTGCGATTTGTTCCTCCGGGAATTGATTTTTTTTCGATATAATCAAACAGGTCATTTGTTATCAGCGGAATGTTTTCAAAATCGATAATTGCCGTCAAGCCGCTTCCTTCAGCCATTTCAACCAGGTGGCCCAGCAATCCGAAACCCGTTATATCTGTCATTGCATTAACGCCGGCAATTTTTCCAAGCCTTTCACCAACAACATTTAACTGCATCATTTGCCTGGCGGCTAAACCAATATGCTGATCATGCAGGATTCCTTTTTTTTCGGCTGTTGTCAAAATACCGACGCCAAGTGGTTTGGTTAAAAACAAATAGTCATTGCTTTTTGCTTCATTATTTTTTTTGATGTGCTCAATATTTACCAGGCCATTTACAGCCAGACCAAATATGGGTTCGGGCGAATCAATGCTATGACCGCCGGCTAATGAAATGCCCGCTTCCTTACAAATGCTGCGACTGCCTTCAATTACTTTTTGTGCAACTTCTGCCGGCAGGGTATTGATCGGCCACCCCAAAATAGCAATGGCCAGAACAGGACTGCCACCCATGGCATAAACATCACTGATGGCATTGGCTGATGCAATTCTGCCAAACTCAAATGGATCATCTACGATGGGCATAAAAAAATCGGTGGTGCTGATCAATGCTGTTCCATTTCCCAGATCATAAACAGCAGCATCGTCTTTGCTGTGGTTACCAACAATCAGCCGATCATTGTTAGGCATAGCAAAATTGCTTTGCAAAATGGTGTCGAGCACCTTAGGTGAAATCTTGCATCCGCATCCGGCACCATGAGAGTATTGAGTGAGTTTGATCGATTGCATTTTTTCTTTTTGGGGAGTTGCAAAGCTAAATCAATCAATGCTAACAAAAGGAGCATGTTAGCGACTAAAGACTTAAAAAGTTTTTAGGAATGATAGTTTTAATTATGGTTGATTTTGGACAGATTCCTGAACTTAGGATTTTGGAATTCTCAGGAAAACATGGTTTGAAGTACTTTTTTAATATTATCAGAGGTAATCTTATCCAATGATCCTAATTTTCTTTTCAGCCTTGTTTTATCTACTGCCCTCATTTGATCTAAAGCTATTTCACCTGGTTGATTATTGATTGAAGTGATAATCCGGGATGGATAACCCTTTTGTGAATGAGTTAAAGGCGCAATAATAACTGTGTTTAAATGCTTGTTTAATACATTGGGAGAAATAATAACTGCGGGCCTTGTTTTTTTCATCTCTGAACCTTTGGTTGGGTTCAATTCTACATAATAAACATCATATTGTTTCATTACCATTCATTTGAATCAAATTCATTTTCAATTCCTTCAAACAAATCCTTTTCTGGTTTAATTCCTTTTTTCGCGACTTTTTTAAATTGTTTTTCCCAACTTAACAAATCAGTGTTTACAGATGTCGCCGCCTGGTAAATGGTAATTACTCCTATATCTGCTGAAATGATAATTTCCGATTCAGGATCAATACCAGCCGCTTCCATGATTTGATTATTCAAAATCACTCCTTTTGAATTGCCAATAGCCCGAATTTTTGATTTTGCAAACAATTTAGCCTCACGAAGACTTTTTCCTCTTTTTAATTGTGTTGAAAATTCAGTTTCATGAATAATTCTTTTGGAAGACACTTTTTTTGACATTTTGTTTGATACTGCCATCGCCTGTAAAAATTTACCTAAAGTTATAACATACGTTATAACAAAACAAATGTTTATCCAATCCCATCACTATTTAACAAGGAATACTTTTTATTTGGTTTCCGCAATTTCATTTGCCTGGATATATATTTACCAGTCAGGGATTAATCCTGAGTTTTAGCTTTTGATTTTTACTTTCAACAAGCTATTTCCTTTTAAAAATAATAGCCGGACTATTTTCCAAATCGGCACTAAAACGTACCTGGTAGACTGCATCGCCATCCCTGATCACCAGTAGGCCGGTATTGGGCGGATACTTGCCCAGGTTTTCGGCAACCAAAACAACCTGCATATCTTCGCCGTTATTTTGGGAGTAAATGGTTTTTTTAATGGCAGAAGCTTTTAACCCTTCGCGGGATAAAACAGGTTTACCATTCAGGTAAACACTAACCGTATCTCCATCTATTTCACCATTATCATATAATGCCAACGTCAAACTATCGCCTGTAAAATAAATGGTTTCCAGGATATTGACTTTTCTACCGGCTATGGTTAGTGGCTTTTCTTCCACTTCAACTATATTTGTTTCGGCGGCTGCCTGTATTCCAGGTGCAGCTTGAATGGAGACAGGTGCCATTGCCGTTTTTTTCAGATCTTTTTCGGGTTGGTTTATGGCTGCACTTGTTTTATCAACCCGGAATTTACCCATGCTTAACAAACGTTTTTCCGGGGTATAAAAAGGAACATCGTCTTCAAGCTTTAAATCTCCTAAGTGCGGGAACAAATCTGATTTACTTAAATCCTTTTCTGCAGCCATATGTAACTGGCCAGTTAATGAATAGTATATTTTAGTTTGATTGGTTTTCCAGGTACCATTCATTTCCCAGGTACTGTCTTTTTGGTTCAGGGAGAAGATTGTCGTTTGTTTAACTCCTTTAGAAGCTTTTTCCGGAAAATTATTTGCTACCATCTTATCGTCCGTGATGATCCATTGTTCATTTTCTCTTTCAGCTTTTATTCTTTTTACACTGTAATAATAATGGTCATTCTCAAAAAAAGTGGTGTAAGAGTAACCGGTTACTTTACCGCGGTATTCGCTTAATGCCAGTTCATATTTTTGTTCTTTCCCGTTGCTGTCATTCACCAGGTTGCCCATCCATAGCCCGGTAAGCGTTTGGGAAAAAACAGGAATGCCGATAACACAAAGAAAAAAAATGAGGCTAAGGGTTCTCATGGATTTTGAGTTGGTTCAATAGGGTTTTTACGTTTTCGGGTTGCACTGATTCACAAGGCAACATTTGTATTAACGTTTCAATGTTGTCCCGATTGTGCAGGGCTTTGATATAATACTTATCATAATATTTTAATAGAATGTGGAAACAGGATTTCATGTCATTTTGTTCAAGAAATAAAAGGGCATTTCTAGTTTCTACACCGCCCAATCGTTTTTGAATCCTTATGATGGCGCCCATCATTTTTTCTTTGTCTAGTCCGCCATACTCTTCAACCAGGTGATTTAATCTTTTCTCGAAAGGAATATTCAGGAAAAAAACAGGAGAAGTTCGCATCTGTTCCCAAAACCCGGTTGGTATATTTACCTGACCTATTCGTTGACTTTCGTCTTCAACCCAAATAATATCAGCTTCATTATTTAATGCGATGATATCTATCGCCAGCAGGTTCTCAAACATTTCCTGCGATGGTTGCGCCGGCATATCAATATTGCCAAATGCAGAGCCCTTATGTTTGGCCAAAGATTCAAGATCCAGGATGCTTTGTCCATGTTTTTCCAATACTTTTAGAATCTCCGTTTTGCCAGAGCCTGTATATCCCCCCAAAATATGAATGGGTATGGGGCGATCAAAAACGGACAACACATGATTACGAAAACTCTTATAACCGCCCGTTAAAGTAAAAATTTTAAAACCATACAGATCCAGCAACCAGGCAATAGCACCGCTTCGCATGCCCCCACGCCAGCAATGAATTAAAATTGTTTTATGCCTGTTTTCAGTGTCAATGTTGTTTGCATTTTTTGAAGTGATGGATTCTGCAGATTCAACAACGCTGCGCATTTTTGGACCGAAAAATTCCAGGCCGGCTTTGATGGCATCTTCCCTGCTTTTTTGTTTGTACAGGGTACCCACTATTTTTCGTTCTTCATTATTAAATAATGGAAGATTGATAGCTCCGGGTAAATGAGCATGCAAATATTCAGCAGGTGAGCGAACATCAATAACAGGGAATTGCTCTGCCAATTGAAGGAAATGCTCAATATGGATCTTTTCAATGGCCATTTTACAAATTTACCAGCAAATAAAAATGCTTCTCCATGTTATGAAGAAGCATGATAAAGAAATATGATTATTTGGACTTAGTTACCAACTTTAACTCTTACATCTTTGGTGTTTAACTTTACACTTTTTTTATTAACCTGTACATCTGTACCCGTTTTTGTTTCAACCTTACCTTCATCGCCACTGATATCAATGGAAGTGGCGCCTTTAATAGAAACATTTACTCCATCATTGCTCACTTTTACAGCTACTTTTTTTGCCGTGTCTGAGGCTGATGACCCGGTGCCTGTTGAAATAGTAGTGGATTCATCGGTTTTAGTTTCCGTTTCGCTGTTACCACAGGCAGTTGCAAAAATTAAGATCATTGCCAGCGGGCCGATTAGTTTGTTCATTTTCATAGTATTGATTTTAAAGATTAAATTATCTGTTCATAGAAGCAAGGAACTCTTCATTATCCTTAGTGCCTCTCATTCTCTTTAGCAATTCATTCATTGCTTCTTCCGTATTCATATCGGTCAGGTATACCCGAAGAAGGTTCATCCGCTGCAATACATCTTTATCTAATAAAAGATCATCACGACGTGTGGATGAAGCTACCAGGTCAATGGCAGGAAATACACGCCTGTTTGCCAGGCGACGGTCCAGTACCAGTTCCATATTACCGGTTCCTTTAAACTCTTCAAAAATCACCTCATCCATCTTAGAACCTGTATCGATCAATGCTGTTGCAAGGATTGTTAATGATCCTCCATGTTCAATTTTTCGGGCGGCGCCAAAAAATTGTTTGGGCTTTTGCATGGCATTGGCTTCAACACCGCCTGATAAAACCTTACCTGAGGCGGGCGCAACGGTATTGTGTGCCCTTGCTAAACGTGTAATTGAATCTAAAAGTATAACCACATCATGACCGCACTCCACCAGGCGTTTTGCTTTTTGCAAAGCAATTGCTGAAACTTTTACGTGTTTTTCAGCAGGCTCATCAAAAGTAGATGCTATAACTTCCGCCCTTACACTCCGTTCCATATCAGTTACCTCTTCCGGTCTTTCATCAATCAAAACCACCATTAAATAACACTCGGGGTGATTGGCGGCGATTGCATTAGCTACGTGTTTTAATAAAACCGTTTTACCCACTTTTGGTTGGGCAACGATCAATCCCCGCTGGCCTTTACCAATAGGGCTAAAAAGATCTATTATTCTAGTACTATAATTATTGGCTTCGGTAAACAGGTTTAATTTCTCGAAAGGAAATAATGGGGTCAGGTAATCAAAGGGTACACGATCCCGCACTTCTTCTGGTCCTTTGCCATTGATCAGGCTTACTTTTAATAAAGCGAAATATTTTTCACCTTCTTTTGGGGGCCTTACAGAACCCGAAACCGTATCACCGGTTTTTAAACCAAATAATTTTATTTGGGAAGGAGAAACATAAATATCGTCTGGAGAAGAAAGATAATTGTAATCACTGCTTCTTAGGAAACCATATCCATCAGGCATCATTTCCAAAACACCTTCTGCCAGGATAATTCCATCGAATTCAATATTGAATGTCTGGTCGCGTCGCTGGGGGTAAACTTTAGCTGCCTGCGGGTTCTGTTGAGGTGCAGGCCTATTTTCAGTTTGTTCCTTTGTGTCTGATTCCTCTTTTTCAACAGACTCCTCTTTTTCCTCTTCAGACTGGGTCATTGAATGTTCAGCAGGTTTTTCTTCATCTGTCTTCTTTTTTACGGTCCTTTTGGCAACGGGTTTTTCTTCTTTTTTCGGCACAGCTTTTTTCGGCACCACCTTCTTTTCAGGAACTTTTTCAGGTTCATTCTCCTCTTCCACCTCAGCTTCTTCTGTAATATTTCCGGTGCTGGCTTTTACTATACGTTTACGTTTGGTTTTACCATCGAGGTCTTTTTTCTCACTTTCAGTAAGTGCCTGGTTATCCAGGATTTTATAAATCAGGGATTGTTTATCTAGTTTTTTTGAATTAGAAATCTTCAGCTGGTCAGCTATATCCAGCAATTCAGGAACGAGCATATCGTTCAGTTGCAAAATGTCGTACATATAAAAAAATGTTGAGTTTTATTTGCGGCCTGGCCGCCAACCTTAACTACCGGAAAAAAGTTTTGAATTTGTTTGAATGGAAAAAAATAATTGATCAGCTATTGATGAGGACTTAAACTTACCAGCTTTCCGGTACAATATTAAAGCCAAAAATCCAGAAAGCCAAAATTTTATCCTTTCCATTTTTGGGAAATACTAACGTTTACGTACTAATTGCACCAATGAACCAGTATTTTGGCTACTTTTATCATCAATTTAGCTGTTTCTGATTAGTACTTCATTTTCTATTTCATAATTACCATTAACTATGTACACCCAGGTTTGGAGTAAATATCTCCCCGTTATTAAAATTTTATTAAAAAGATCTGTAAATCAAAATGACCAGACTCTGGAAATGAACCGGATTGATTTTGAACGGGCAGGCAGTGGGCGAAAAGCGGGTTACAAATTCAATATTGATTTTATCAATGGCCGGATTGATAATGTCCTTAGTAGTTCTCCATTAGCTCATGACCTGGCACAACTGATGATGCAGGATGATTCGCTTAAGGAAATTATCAGTAAAAATGATTTTCAATTGGTTTTTAATACTAAGTTTCAACTTACTATAAAGTGTAAAACAGCAGAAAACGACACTTCCCTTCAATAGTCTTTTTCCAAGTGTAAAAATCGGACAGCGTTAATTTGAATTAACTCCATTTGTCATTTCTGGGAGCCACCCGCTCATTATTAATTACGAAAAGATTCGTTTTATAAGCATTTTTGAAGTAAAAAACTTACTTCATGCAAAAATGGATATCTCTATTTGCTTTTATCGTAATGGCTTTAGGCTCAAATGCACAAAACAGTACCGGAAAAATCTCCGTTACTATTAAAGGTGATGATCAACCGCTTGAAAATGCAACGGTTTATTTATTGGATGTGAAAGATTCCAGCCTGGTAAAATTATCATTAACCAATAAAAGCGGTGTAGCAGAATTTGAAAATATTCTTAATGGCAAGTATATAATCAAAGCTACGAATATCAATTTCGAACCATATCATAGCGCTCCTTTTACTTTAAATGCTGAATCTCTAACACTTCCACTGGTTGAATTATCCCGGGCAGCAACTCAAATGCAAAGTGTAACCGTTAAAGCGCAAAAACCTTTTATTCAAAAACTCACGGACCGCATTGTTGTGAATGTTGAGAACAGTATTGTAAGTGCAGGCAGTACGGCCATGGATATTTTGGAGCGGTCCCCAGGAGTGTCTGTAGACCAGAATGAATCAATCAGTTTAAGAGGGCGGTCTGGTGTTATTATTATGATTGATGGTAAACCAACTCCCATGGCGGGCAATGAACTCGCTGCATATTTAAGGGGATTACCATCAAGTGCTATTGAACGTATTGACTTGATCACAAATCCATCAGCCAAATATGAAGCGGCCGGCAATTCCGGGATCATTGATATCCGGTTAAAAAAAGATCAGCGTTTAGGCATGAACGGTACATTGAATGCTTCCTATGGCCAGGGCGTTTATCCAAAAGCAAATGCAGGGGGTAGTTTTAATTACCGTAATAAAACGATGAATATATTTGGATCTTACAATCATGCTTACAGAGAAAATCTGAACCACCTGGTTATTAATCGCAATTTTTATGAAAACGGCACCTTTAGGGGATCGGACGATAAGGATAATTATGCCTTCATGCCAGTACGATCCCAAAATATGCGCCTGGGTACTGATTTTTTTCCATCAAAAAAAACAACTGTGGGTTTTGTACTTAATGCAAATACAACCCGTTTTACCCGCAGAAGTGAAATTTTAACTATGGTGAATGATGTGATGGCACAACCGGATTTCAAATTCCTATCTTTTGGGTCAAACAATGATCGGTTTACAAATGGTACGGCAAATATTAATTTTAAACACCAGTTCGATAGCCTGGGTAAAGAATTAACGGCCGATGCAGATTATGGAATTTACCAAAGTCGCTCCCTTACCCGAACAGCCAGTTCTTTTTATGAATTGAATGGCACAACAAAAAAAGAAGACGATATCCTGGATGGTGACCAGGACGGTGATCTTCGTTTTCAAACGGCTAAAGTAGATTATGTAAATCCACTTAAAAAGGGAGCCAAATTGGAGATTGGTTACAAAACCAGTAAGGTTTCATCTGATAATGACGCTAAATTTTACAATGTATACACCTCCGGAAGTGAAGTGGACGACACCAAAACAAATCGTTTCTTTTACACTGAGTATAATAATGCGGCTTATGCGAATTATAGCCGGGAGTTTACAAAATTTAATTTCCAGGTGGGATTGCGCAGTGAACAGACGGATATAAAAACCCGGCAGGTAAAAGCGAACAGGCATTACAATAATGAATATTTTGAACTTTTCCCCAGCGCCTTTTTTAATTATAAGTTGAAAGAAGATAAAACACTGGGCGTTTCCGTTAGTCGCCGCATTGATCGCCCCGGCTATAACCAGCTAAATCCATTTCTCTTCCAGGTAGATGCTACTATTTATGCTACTGGTGATCCGCACCTGAAACCTCAAATGACCTGGTCCTATGAAATGAGTTATACCATGAAAAACATAAATTTCAATTTAGGCTACAGCCATTCAACAGACCCGCAAAATGTGGTTCTCAGCCGGATCCTGGATGTAATACCAACTTTTGAAATAAAACCAGGCCAGGATTCCAATATCACGGTTCAAATTCCGGTAAACCTGGAATCGTCGGATTATTTTGGCTTAACCGCCACCGTTCCAGTGAGGATCAGCAAATGGTGGAACATGATCAATAATGTGAACATTTTTTACAATCACTTTAATGCAAACCTGGGCGGCGTTAGTTTAAACAATGGTGATCCGGCTGCCCGCATCCGCACCAATAATAATTTTATATTGGGCAAAGGCTGGACAACAGAATTGAATGCCAATTTTAATACAGGTGGACGATCCGGATATATGCTATTTGAACCGAATTGGGGAATAGATATTGGCGCTCAAAAAACCATCTTTGATGGAAAAGGCGCTATCCGGCTGAATGTTACTGACATTTTCTGGACCAATTTGCCGAATGCTACAATAACCTATGAAGGCCGGTATGTGGAAAACTGGCATGCGTACCGGGAAAGCCGGGTTGCAACACTCAGTATCAATTACCGTTTTGGAAATAATAAAGTACAGGCTGCCCGTAACCGTACAACAGCTTCCGAAGAGGAACGAAGAAGGGCGCAATAATTCCAATAAAATTTCAATCAATTCCATTAAGCAGCCATTTCTTTTTAGAAATGGCTGCTTATTTTTTAATGGCTTTAATTTGCATCCATCGCTAAATTTTGTAGTAAATTGAAACATAACCTTGACCATGAACAATTTTGATTCCACCAACAAACCATTCCAACAGGCAGTTTCATTTATCAATCAAACGGGAAAGCATTTATTCTTAACAGGAAATGCAGGAACAGGAAAAACAACTTTTTTAAAATATATCAAAAACAATTGTTTTAAGAAACTTGCAATTGTAGCACCAACCGGCGTTGCAGCGATCAATGCCGGTGGTGTTACCATTCATTCTTTTTTTCAAATTCCACCGGGTGTTTTTTTGCCAACAATGCATTACAATTGGGATCCCTCCGATCATTATATAAATAACCCCGCTTCGTTATTGCGAAACTTGCGGATGAATGCCGCAAAAAAAGAAATGTTGCAGGAACTTGAATTGCTGATCATTGATGAAGTGTCCATGTTGCGGGCTGATATGCTGGATGCTATTGATACGGTTTTAAGACATGTACGCAGAAAGAATGCAATACCATTTGGCGGTGTGCAGGTTTTGTATATAGGCGACCTTTACCAGTTGCCACCTGTAACCAAAGCCGACGAATGGAACCTGATGCAGGAGTTTTACAACAGCCCATTTTTTTTCGATGCATTGGCGCTAAAGCAATCTTCTCCCATATTTATTGAACTGAAGAAGATCTATCGGCAAACAGATGAAAACTTTATTGGTTTACTGAATAAAGTGCGTAACAATTGCTGCCGTGAAGAAGATCTGCATTTTCTGAATAGTTTTTTTCAACCTACTTTTGATCCGGCTGAAGAAGAGAATTTTGTAACCCTCACTTCACACAATAATAAAGCGGTTGCAATCAATCAGCGTAAACTGGAACAATTACCAACAAAGAAATTTACTTACGAGGCACATGTTGAAGGTGATTTTAATGAACGTGCTTTTCCTGCCGACCCTGTTCTTCATTTAAAGGGAGGCGCACAGGTTATGTTTATTAAAAATGATAAAGGAGAAAGCCGTAGATTTTTTAACGGTAAAATCGCCGTAATAAAAACGATTGATAATGAAAGCATAACTGTTTCTTTTCCGGGAGAAGAAAATGAACTTAGTTTGGAAAAAGAAACCTGGCGAAATATCAGGTATCATTTCAACAAAGAAAAAGATAGCCTGGAAGAAGAAGAGATCGGGCATTTTACTCAATATCCCATTCGGCTGGCCTGGGCAATTACTATCCATAAAAGCCAGGGGCTTACTTTTCAAAAGGCAATTGTAGATGCTGGGGCTTCTTTTGCACCCGGACAGGTTTATGTAGCCTTGAGCAGATTAACTTCTCTCGACGGATTGGTATTGTTATCAAAAATTCATCCGCATAATATTGGTAATGATGAAAGGGTCCGGCAGTTTGCAGGTAATGAATTAGGTGAAAATGAAATGAATGAAATTTTGCAAGCGGAGCAACATTTATTCTTAAGATCGTCTATTAAGAAACCATTTGAATGGGATAAACTTATAAGAGCCGTTGAGCAGTTGGCTGAATCGTATGAAGAAAGATTATTGCCGGAAAAGCAAACTGCGCAACATTGGTGTGGCGTTTTGCTGCATCAGTTGCAAATGCAGGATGAAACCGCCAGAAAATTTACCAAACAACTCACTGTTATTTTAGAGATAAATGATAATCCTTCATTCGAATCTCTCCATGAAAGAACAAAAGCCGCAACAAACTATTTTATAAAATTTTTCACCACTACTTTATTACCGGGACTTAATGAGCAGGTAGCAGCATACACAAAACATAAACGAACAAAAAGTTATGTAAAAGACCTGCATGAGATTAAGATCCTTACTGAACGGCAAGTAAAGCAATTAGAAAATGTAGCGGCAATTACGCAGGCAATGACCCATAAAAATGATCTGTCGCAATTGCTGCACCTTGCCGTAGAAATGCATAAACCTGTACCGGTAACCGTTACAGAAAAATTTAGCCCCAAACAAAAACGCATTAAAGGATCAACCCAAAAACTTAGCCTGGAAAGTTATTTAAAAGGCCAAAAAGTAGCGGATATAGCCCTTGAAAGAAATCTTGCAACAGGAACTATAGAAACTCACTTACTTTCTTTTATAGCTACCGGTGAAGTAAATGTTTTTGATTTTGTTACGGAAGACAAATTGAAAACCATTGTCTCACTCCTGAAAAAAGATTCAACACATAGTTTATCATCCGCCAGGCATATTTTGGGAGATGAATTTTCATTCACGGAAATAAATGCAGGGTTCAAGTATTTTCAAATGGAGAACAAGGCTGCACCCGTTCAATAAACAGGAGCTTTTCTTTCTGGCTTAACTGGTTTATGTATGCCTTCTAGGATTTTTAAATGCGGTTGCAATATTTGCAACCTGCTTTCTTGAATAAACTGTTTTAGGTGCTTGAAAAAATGACTATAATCATAATAACCATATTGTGAATAATGAAAATCGTTTGGTGTATTAGAAAGATGCGTAACGGCCTTCCTTATTCGCATAGTTTGCAAAGCTGCTTTTCCGCTGATGCCAATACATGTTTCAAAATAACGTTGCAGTGTGCGGGGCGAAATCTGATAACGGGCGGCAAGTGTTTCAAATGAAATATTAAATTGGTTATTTCGATAGCAATAATCTAAAATCTCGCTTACAACCATGATGGATTTTATTGCATTCGATTTCTTTTCAATAATATCATTGTAATATGCCGTTGCCAGTTTTACCCTGGTTTCAAAGTCCGGCGCTTTTTTTAAATTTTTGATAAGGATTTCATCAAGCAGGTAACTTAATGGAAATATATATTCACTGTATTCTGAAAAATTGATTTTTTTTTCAAATAAAATGGGTGAGATTTTAAACTTGATTCCAAATATTTGATTCCCTGCTTTATGATGGCATTCAATATTTTTATGGCGGGGAAGAAAACCATGCTGCTTCACTTCAAATTTTTCATCATTCAGTTGCATGATAAATGGCGTTCCAAGATTTATCAGGTATGTATAACCGATATTTGGAAATAACACATCTGAGAACCCTTTAGGGTATTTTACCCAAAGATCTTCAAACCGGGTTTCCCAAAAAAAATCTATAAAATGTAAAAGTGAATAGGATGGGCCGTTACGATGATATTTTTTTTCAAAATGATCCTTGTCTAAAAATTCAACATGCTGAGGTTTCATATTCAATTACCCGGTCTCCTAACAATTTTATCTTAATGAAGGATCGGCAAAAGTATTTCCCTGGTTTATATCGCCGGTTGTAAAACCTTTTTTAAACCAGTATACCCGCTGTGCAGATGTTCCATGCGTAAAAGCATCTGGGACAACCCTACCCTGGGCTTCTTTTTGCAGTTTATCATCACCAATGGCGTTGGCTGCATTCAGTGCTTCTTCAATATCACCTTCCTGTAAAATATTTTTCATTTTTTGTGCATGATGTGCCCAAACACCAGCCAGGAAATCGGCCTGTAATTCCAGCATCACCGAATATTTGTTGAACTCCGTTTCTGACACCTGCTGCCTCAGTTGCTGCATTTTCTGGGAGGTGCCATTTACCTGTTGAATATGATGACCAACCTCATGTGCAATGACATAGGCCATAGCAAAGTCGCCTGGAGCATTTAATTTATTCTGAAGATCCTCGTGAAAGGAAAGGTCAATATAAACCTTTTGGTCGCCGGGACAGTAAAATGGGCCAACCGCAGCACTGGCCGATCCGCATGCTGATTGAACCGCACCCCGATATAATACCAGCGTGGGTTCTGGATAATCATCCCCATTTTCAGCATAGAGTTTATTCCATACATCTTCCGTGTCCTGTAAAACAACGGCAACAAATTCTGCTCTTTCGTCATCTGCCGCTTTTTCTTCTGCAGTTAATTCTGTTTGTGCACCACCAGATCCTGGCAAGACATCCGGCATTTGAGAAGGATCACCTCCTAAAAAAGAATATATCAGGTAAACAATCAATCCAACTACGCCACCACCGGCTAATACACCACCACCTGACATTCCACGACGGTCCTCGACATTACCACTTTGTTGTCTTCCTCTCCAGCGCATAATTTTTTTATTTCAAGATAATGGAAATTCGAAATTTCTTTAATCATTTTTTTAGAGCCTCTTACCATCATAATCTAATAGCGTATCCTGGTTAATGATTGTTTCGATGGTGCCGGTTGAGTCAGAGGCCTTTTCGTCTTTAGTGGAAGTTTCTCCACTTTCATTACAGGCTGCCATTACCAATAATGTTAACAAGTAAAATAATTGCTTTTTCATGTGTTTAATTTTTATTGGTTTTAGCCAAAGTAATCCCACAGCTATTGGATAGCTCATAATCATTTGTACTGATAATAACCAGGATCATTTTCTTTTTCTTGGATGAATGGTGTACTTACGCTCTTCAGCTTGCTTTAAGCGAAAAATCATATTACTCTTAAAAGAATTACAATAATCTTACCAGCCTATGGATGTTAAAAAGGGCTTTTCTTTAAATGTGCAAAACCATTTTTGGGAAATTTTCCTTCTGCCTTTGAAAAGAAGTCTATTATAAAACGAAAGTCTTTGATTTCATCTTCCGTTGTAAAAAAAGGGTTGGAAACGGTCAGTTTCTTTTCATTATAATCCATAGCGGCCATAACAATAGGCACTTTTGCTTCGGAAGCAATATGATAAAACCCGGTCCTTAACCGCTCCGTTTTTTTTCTGGTTCCTTCCGGTGAAAGGGCAATGACCAGGTTGTCAGTCTGGTTAAATAAATCAACCACTTGTTTTACCATATTGTTACTGGTATCCCGTTTTACAGGAATGCCACCCATTTTGACAAACATTTTCCTGAAAGGAGGTTTAAACAAACTTTCTTTCCCCAAAAAGTGGGCATTGGAGATATTTAACACACTGCGAAAAGCTTATCCCAGTATAAAATCCTGGTTACTGGTATGTGGCCCGACAATTATAATATACTTTGAAAGTTGGGGAAACTCCCCCTTCCAGGTCCAACCCATGAACTTTAGATAAAATTTCCACAATAATTTCATGAAAGCAAATAACGGAATAAAGGTTTTATCCTTTTCCAGTTTAAAATATTAAGTTGATAAAAGTTAAGAAAAATATAGTCAGGGGCATTTTGGCTTTAATTGCGGTACTCATTGTATTATGGATTGGAATTTCATTGTATTTATTCTACAATAAGAACGGGCTGATTGAAAAAGTCAAATCCCAGATAAATCAACAGATTAAGGGAAATGTTGAGATTACTGATTTAAGTGCTGCATTTTTTAGCACCTTTCCATTATTATCTATTCAATTAAGCGGAGTAAGCATTAGAGATTCACTTTGGCACCAACATAAAAATGATTTTATTAATGCTGAAAGTATTTATATCCAAATCAGTTTGCCAAGTTTATTAACCGGGCAAATAAAACCGGGAAAAGTTATTGTTGAAAATGCGTCTCTTTATTTATTTATTGATTCAACAGGGTATTCCAACCTGGTAAGGACAGATGACCCTGCTACTCCAAAAGGTGAAAGACATGTACCCGATCTGTTATTAAAGAACACCAGGGTGACCATGGAAAATATTGGGAGAAATAAATTACATGACATCTTATTTGAAAGAATGGATTGCAAAATTGAAGAAAAAGACTCCCTAAACCTGCTACATATTAATATGAAATCCCTGGTTCATGGAATTACTTTCAATACAGCAAAAGGGAGTTACTTAAAAAATAAAAGATTGGATGGAAAGTTCACTGCCAGGGTTCGGGAGGGAATACTAAGCTTACCAAATATTCGGTTGAACATAGACCGACATCCATTTAATTTGAATGGAAAATTTTATTTAAAAAACGATCCCCGTTTTTTTTACCTGACAATCAACACCAATAATATTCGCTTCAACAAAATTTCAGAAATTCTTACGCGAACAATCAGCAGCAAACTGGATTCTTTTAAGATTAGTGAACCAGTCAACCTGAAAGCAGAAATAACCGGGGAGATGGGTTATCGCTATGTGCCATTGGTAAAAGTGAATATGGATGTTAAGAATGCAACGGTAACATCTCCCACCATTGAATTAAATGAAAGCACTTTTGCCGCTTTGTTCACCAATGAAATAGTGAACAACGTTGCCAGGACGGATGAAAATTCCCTGATTAAAATAACAGGATTTGAAGGAAAATGGGGCGACATAGCCATTTCATCGGATAATATTTCAATTACAAATCTAAAGCAACCATTTCTGGAATGTGATCTCAGATCTGATTTCAATCTGGTTGATATCAACAGCATAACCGAAAGTGAAACTATCCGGTTCGACAGGGGTTCGGGAAAGATCAACATCAGGTATAAGGGCTCCATTGCCACTGATGATACTATTGCGCCAGTAATGAATGGTAATATAAATTTCAGCAATGCAAATATTACCTATTTGCCCCGCGACTTTACACTAACTAACGGTAATGGACAACTTCTGTTTAAGCATCATGATCTCTTTATACCCTACCTGAACGCCAGTGCAGGAAATACAAAATTGAAAATGAAAGGGGATGTGCAGCATTTCCTGGCTATGCTTAATGTAAGTCCTGAAAGCCTGGAACTCAATTGGCAGGCTACTACTGAATATTTGAATGTCCAGGATTTTCTGAATTTTATAGGGAGCAATAAGGCTTCTTCAAAACGTGCAGCCAAATCATCAAAAAACAGCCTGGGTAAAGCCACCGCCAATATTGACCGGATGTTGAAAGATGGGGTGGCCAATATCAAATTGAACGCTGCCAATGTTTTATACAAAAAGTTCAAAGCGACCGATGTTAATGCTAATGTCAGGATGATAACCAATCAAATGATCCTGCAGAATGCTAATCTTCACCACGCCGGTGGACATATGAATTTCAGCGGTTCGTTAACGGAGCAGGGATCAACAAGTCAACTCGCTTTTAAATCGGACCTGGATAATATTGATATCCCCGGGATATTTTATGCCTTCAATAATTTCGAACAGGATGCTATCACCCAAAATAATATGAAAGGGAAACTAAACGCTTTGGTTAATATCAATGGTGCATTAACCAATGCTGCGGATATTGTTGAAAATAGTTTAAAGGGTACAGTAAAATTCAGTGTGAAGGAAGGCGAGTTGAATAATTTTGAGCCAGTCATGAAGATCGGGGAAGTGGCATTTAAAAATCGCGATTTTTCAAAGGTGAGGTTTGCTGAATTAAAAAGTACATTAGAAATCAATGGATCGGCCATAGCTTTAGATAGAATGGAAATACGTTCAAACGTCATAAAACTTTTTGTGGAAGGGGTGTATGATCCAAAAAATAAAACAGATATGAGTATACAGGTTCCAATTTCTAACCTGAGTAAAGATGACAGTGAAGAATTACAAAATAAAGGTCGTGCCGGTGCAAATATCAGGCTTCGGGCACAAACCGGAGATGATGGTAATCTGAAAATTAGTTGGGATCCTTTTAATAAGGCTGGGAAAGAAAGAGAAAAAGTGATGGATGAAAATAAAAAGAAATAAGAGGTTTAGTTGTTCAGTGAGGAATCGAAAATTTGGCTAAACGAGTCAACCTCTCAACTTCTCCACCTCTCCACCTCTCAACTTCTTTAATTAAATTGCATACCCATTATGCCATTTCAATTACAGTCTACCTTTCAACCGGCAGGCGATCAGCCCCAGGCCATTCAACACTTAACGCAGGGAATTCTGGACAATGAAACGCACCAGGTTTTATTAGGCGTTACAGGTTCGGGCAAAACATATACCGTGGCAAATGTTATACAACAGGTGCAAAAACCTACATTGGTTTTAACCCATAATAAAACATTGGTGGCGCAGTTGTATGGCGAATTCAAACATTTTTTTCCGGACAGCGCCGTGGAATATTTTGTTTCTTATTATGATTATTATCAACCGGAAGCTTACATGCCGGTGAGCGATACTTATATTGAAAAGGATCTCAGCATCAATGAAGAATTGGATAAACTCCGCTTAAGAGCCACTACCAGTTTATTAAGTGGTCGACGGGATATTATTGTTGTTGCCAGTGTAAGCTGTATTTATGGTATAGGTAACCCCCAGGAGTATGCGAACAGTATCATTCGCATACATAAAAACCAGGTCATCAGCCGCCAGGGGTTTTTACATGCACTGGTTAATTCTTTATACAACCGTACAACTTTGGAATTTACCCGGGGCAGTTTCCGGGTTAAAGGTGATACCGTAGATATTAACCTGCCCTATCTTGATTATGGTTACCGCGTAACTTTTTTTGGTGATGAAATTGAGGAGATCGAAACACTGGATGTAAATACGGGTAAACGTATGGGCAAAATGCAGGATGCCGCTATTTTTCCTGCCAACTTATACATTGCTCCCAAAGACATGTTACAACAGGTGATGCACGAGATACAGGATGAAATGAATGCACAGGTGGAATATTTTAAAGCAACAGGTAAATTCATCGAAGCGCAGCGATTGAAAGAAAGAGTGGAATATGATATTGAAATGATCCGTGAGTTGGGTTATTGCAATGGTATTGAGAACTACTCCCGTTTTTTTGATCGCCGTTACCCCGGCACACGCCCTTTTTGTTTGCTGGATTATTTTCCAAAAGATTTTTTATGCGTGATTGATGAAAGTCACCAGACCATTCCGCAGGTGAGTGGAATGTACGGCGGTGACAGAAGCCGAAAATTAATTTTGGTTGATTACGGTTTTCGCCTGCCTTCCGCACTGGATAACAGGCCGCTGAATTTTCATGAGTTCGAAAACATGTTGAATCAAACTTTATATATATCCGCTACGCCGGGTGATTATGAGCTGGAAAAAACAGGTGGTGTTGTGATAGAGCAAGTTGTAAGACCAACTGGATTACTGGATCCGCCAATCGAAATCCGCCCCAGTGTAAACCAGATTGATGATTTGCTGGATGAAATTGATAAACGGGTAACGAAAGGTGATCGCGTATTGGTGACCACATTAACCAAAAGAATGGCGGAGGAGATGGATAAATATTTAGCCCGCATCAACATCAAATCAAAATATATTCACAGTGAAGTAGATACCCTGGAGCGTGTGGAGATCCTTCGTGAACTTCGGTTAGGCATCATAGATGTTTTGGTGGGTGTAAATTTATTAAGAGAAGGATTGGATCTGCCAGAGGTCTCTTTGGTGGCGATATTGGATGCGGACAAAGAAGGTTTTTTACGTAATGAAAAATCATTGACCCAAACCGCGGGCCGTGCAGCGCGGAATGTGGATGGCCTGGTCATTTTTTATGCCGATAAGATGACGGACAGCATGCAGAAAACGATTGATGAAACCAATCGCCGCCGGGAAAAACAGATTGCTTATAATATTGAACACAACATTACACCAACCACGATCGTGAAATCTAAAGACCAGGTATTTGAACAAACTTCTGTACTGGATATAAAAGGGTATGATCCAAATTCTCCTTATGCAGTAAACGATGTGGTTACCGTGGCGGCGGAAAATAATTCCGATTACCAAACCATTCCTCAAATGCAAAAAGCCATTTCCCGAATCAAAAAGGAAATGGAAAAAGCGGCCCGTGATCTGGACTTTATGGAAGCTGCCAGGTTAAGGGACGAGATGTTCGGTATGCAAAAAAAATTGGAAAAAATGAATGCATAATTTAAATTTCCAGGATTTTTACAGCTTATACAATAATTATTCTTTTTATATGTTTATGGTTTTGAATATCCCTTAAACTAAACTCCCATGAAAAAGCGCCTTTCAATTTTGAATATCCTTGCTTCCGCAATCCTTGCTTTAGCCCTGTATTTAAATTTTGTTCATAAAGATTCCGGCGCCGCTGATTTTGGTGGTAATCATCCAAAAACGCTTATCGTCCACTCAGGCAAATAATTTTATACCGGCAACTGGTCAATTTCTAATTACCGGCTACCCCACTGAAATTGTTATAGTGTAAAATTTCATTGAAAAAATTCAACGGTTTTTGCGTAGGCGGTTTGAAATATATTATGCACGAGGCCCCAATTACCGCACAAATAATACTTATACCGGAACAGTCATTATCACCCGATGTGATACTGTGAATCAAATTTATTCCGGCAATTTTTATTTTAAAGCAGTTGATGAGAACACAGGCAAAATAGTGAATGTAACAGATGGCCGTTTTGATGTAAAACGAAATTAAGGTTAGGAAACTAAAACCGCTGAAACCTTCAGATACCAGTCAACTAATCAACTTAATCAACCAATCAACTAATTCCCAATCCTCAAATCCTGAGCTTGTCGAAGGGCCCTCGCCGTCTTCGGCAAGCTCAGACTGACACCCTGTTACTTTCAACAAATCAACAAATTCCCGGTCAACCCAGTAACTTAGCGGCATGAGCAAAAAATTATTCCTGCTGGATGCAATGGCCCTGATCTACCGGGCATATTATGCATTGATCCGCAGTCCAAGATTAACATCCAAAGGCAAAAACACCAATGCGCAGTTTGGTTTTACCAGTTCCCTGGTTGACCTTATCAATAAAGAAAGACCCACGCATATCGCGGTGGCATTTGATTCCTTCGCACCCACTGAAAGGCATACCGATTTTGTTGATTATAAAGCCAACCGGCAGGAAGCTCCGGAAGACCTGCTGATCTCATTGCCCGATATAAAAAAAATTATCCAGGGTTTTAATATTCCCGTGGTTGAATGTGATGGCTACGAAGCTGATGACCTGATCGGTGGATTGGCACAACAAGCTGAAAAAGCGGGTTACGAAGTTTTTATGGTAACGCCGGATAAAGATTATGGTCAACTGGTTTCTGAGCATATAAAAATTTATAAACCTGGCTACCAGGGAGGCACATTCGAAATTTTAGGTCCCAAAGAGGTCTGTGAAAAATGGAATATCAAATCCGTTTCGCAGGTCATTGATATTTTAGGTTTGATGGGTGACGCGGTGGATAACATTCCCGGTATTCCCGGTGTGGGTGAAAAAACAGCCGCCAAATTACTGGCCGAATATGGAACGCTGGAAAATGTGCTGGAAAATGCAGCCAGCATCAAAGGTGTGTTGGGTCAAAAAGTGATGGCCGGAAAAGAGCTTGCTATTTTAAGTAAAAAACTGGCGACCATCATTGTTGATGTACCCTGCGAATTTCATGAAGAAGATTTTCGCATCAAAGAATATAATGTGGATGTTTTAAAAGAAGTATTCACTGAATTGGAATTTAAAACGCTTGGTAAAAGAATCCTGGGCGATCAGTTCAATATTTTCAGCACTGCACCCGAAGGTGTTCAAACCGATCTTTTTGGAAATATAACAGGAACTGCTATAGAAGTAAAATCAAAAGAGATTGAAGAAGATGAAACACCTGCTACCGGTTTACCGGCGGGGAAAAATATTAATAACACGCCGCATAATTATATAATTGTTGATGGTGATGATGCCATCAGGGAGTTGGTGGAAAAATTAAAACCTTTTAAGGAAATTTCTTTTGACACGGAAACTACCGGTATTGATGCCAATAATTGCGAATTAGTAGGTTTAAGTTTTTGCATCACCCCGGGCGAAGGTTTTTATGTTCCATGCCCGCCGGATAAAACAGATGCTACCAGGATAGTGGAAATGTTCCTACCCATTTTTGATGATGCTGATAAATTGTGGATAGGCCAAAACATCAAATACGACCTGCTTGTATTGAAATGGTATGGTGTGGAATTTAAGGGTGACGTTTTCGATACCATGGTTGCTCATTATGTAATAGAACCGGAAGGTCGCAGGAACATGGATCTCCTAAGTGCGCAGTTCCTGGGTTACGAACCCATTCACATTGAAGAACTGATTGGCAAAAAAGGTAAAGGCCAGGGTACCATGCGGGATGTGGAGTTGGAAATTATCAAGGAATATGCGGTGGAAGACGCGGACATTACCCTGCAACTTAAAAACAGTTTTCAACCTTTGCTCGCAAAAAAAGAGGTAAACAAAGTTTTTAATGAAGTGGAAACACCACTTGTAAAAGTGTTGACCGATATGGAATTCCAGGGTGTGAGAGTGGATATGAATTTTTTAAATGAATATTCCAAAGAACTGGAGAAGGAAGCATTGATACGGGAGAAAAGCGTTTATGAACAAGCCGGTGTTCGGTTCAACCTCGCATCACCCAAACAGCTGGGAGAGGTTTTATTTGAAAAACTGCAATTGGATCCCAAAGCAAAAAAAACAAAAGGCGGTCAGTATGCAACCGGAGAAGATGTTTTGTTGAAACTGGCCAACAGCAATAAGATCGTTGATGACATCCTTGCATTTAGGGAACTGACCAAATTAAAATCAACGTATGTTGATTCATTACCCAAACTGATCAATGCAAGAACAGGACGTGTGCATACCTGTTATGGTCAAACAATTGCGGTAACAGGAAGGTTGAGCAGCAACAACCCTAACCTGCAGAATATTCCAATTCGCACAGAAAAAGGCAGAGAGATCAGAAAAGCATTTATTCCCCGCAATGAAGAATATATGCTGGTCAGTGCGGATTATTCGCAGATTGAATTACGCATAGTCGCGGCTATTAGCGGCGATCCCAACATGTGCGAAGCATTTACATCGGGCAAAGACATTCATACATCAACAGCCGCAAAAGTGTTTAGTGTTGCTGAGGAAGAAGTGACCAAAGAAATGCGCTACAAAGCCAAGAGTGTAAACTTTGGGATCATTTACGGGCAAGGTGCATTTGGTTTGGCGGAGAATCTTAACGTATCCCGTGGTGAAGCAAAAGAGATTATCGAAAATTATAAAAAGCAATTTCCCAACATACAGGCATATATGGATGATACGATTAAGTTTGCCAGGGAAAACGGTTATGTGCAAACGCTGATGGGCCGTAAAAGATGGTTGAAGGATATTAACTCCGGCAACTTTACCGTTCGTGGTTTTGCCGAACGCAACGCCATCAATTCCCCCATACAGGGTACAGCAGCAGATATGATAAAACTGGCCATGATACAGGTACACGAAGAATTTAGTAAGCGTAACCTGAAATCAAAAATGATTTTACAGGTACATGATGAATTGGTTTTTGATGCACATAGGGATGAAGTAGAATTGATAAAACCCATCATCCTGGAATGTATGCAAACAGCCTTGCCTTTACCCAATGATGTGCCAACAGATGCAGAAGTTGGCACAGGATTGAATTGGTTGCAGGCTCACTAAACAGATGAATTATGACAGATAAAAATCCAGCTTTTGATACTTACATTGAAAAATCGGCAGATTTTGCAAAACCTATTCTCAATCATTTGCGATCATTGGTTCATAAAGCATGTCCTGCAACGGAGGAAAAAATAAAGTGGGGTTTCCCGCATTTTGAATATAAGAACGATATGCTTTGCCATTTTGCTTCCTTTAAAAATCATTGCGCCTTTGGATTTTGGAAGGGTTCACTGATGAAAGATCAATGGCTTAAAGAAAATGCTGAATCAGAAAATGCCATGGGACATTATGGAAAGATTACCAGTTTGAAGGATTTACCTGCTGATAAGATAATCATTGCCCATATTAAAGAAGCCATGAGGCTAAATGATGAAGGCATAAAAGCACCAAGGACTAAACAAGGCAAAATCTCTCCCGTAGAAACACCTGAATATTTTTTGAAAGAAATCAAAACAAATAAAAAATCCCTCGTTAACTGGGAAAAATTCAGCAACAGTCATAAAAAAGAATATGTGGAATGGATTATTGAAGCTAAACGGGATGAAACCCGCGACAAACGAATGGAACAGGCGATTGAATGGATAGCTGAAGGAAAAGGCAGGAACTGGAAATATCAAAAATAATTTTAGAATAACATGACCATTGCCGAACAAATTATTTCTTTTCTTTTCAACCTTACATTCGATCACACACTACCGCACGATATTAAAGTAATGCATCCTTTTAAGGATCCGGAGGTGAAGAATATATGCCAGCGGTTTTATAATAAATTTTATAATGATCAGGAACCTCGTAATTTGATCATTGGCATTAACCCCGGAAGATTTGGCGGCGGAATTACCGGAATTCCTTTTACTGATCCTATACGACTACAGGGAGATTGCGGAATTGAAAACAACTGGCCTAAAAAACAGGAATTATCTTCTGTTTTTATTTATGAAATGATTCATGCTTTTGGTGGCGCTCAGGCATTTTATAAACAAATGTATATAACAGCCATCAGTCCGTTGGGATTTACACTCCATAATAAAAACCTGAATTATTATGATGACAAAGAATTGCAGGAAGTCATTAAGCCATTTATAATTTCCTGCATGGAAAAACAGTTATCCTTTGGGCTGCATACCAACCGTGTCTTTTGCCTGGGCGAAGGAAAGAATTATAAATATCTGCAGGCATTGAATAAAGAAATGAAATGGTTTAAAGAAATCATTCCATTAGCACATCCCCGATTTATCATGCAGTATCGGTTGAAAAGAAAAGATGAGTATATTAAACATTATCTCATGCAATTTCAACATTGATTATTTTTACATATGAAAATTCGCCAAGCCAGCGTGAAGGACGCCGGTCCTATTGCCACTATATGTCATAGTCAATTCCATATAGCTCATAAAGTTGGAATAGCTCCTGATGACCTGTTATATTATGTAGATAAAACTTTTAGTAAGGCCGCGGTTGAGGCCGACTTATCCAATACAGAAAACATTCATTTTGTTGCAATCGGAAATGACGAAGACATCGTGGGTTGCATAAATATTGGTAAGGTACATCTGCCCCAGGCATCTCATATGGAATCAGCCATGGAGATTACCCGTTTGTATATCAAACCGGAATACATTGGTAAGGGAGTAGCCTCTGCTTTAATGGAAAAAGTAAAAACACTGGCCCGGTCAAAACAAAAAGAATCACTTTGGCTGCACGTTTATAAAGGAAATGAAGTAGCCATTAAATTTTATAATAAATGTAGATTTAATATTGTGGGTGAATTAAATTTCCCGGTGCGACAAAGTTGTCCAGTGGGTTGGGTAATGATGTGTAAACTATAAATAAAAAATACACATCATTACCTTGTTTTAAATTCCGTTATTCTGGGGTTCTGTACCAGGTTTTTTAATGGCTGGTTTCAATTTCACTTCATAAAGATCATTTCTCCTGTCTTTTAAATTTTGTACACTTCCATAATTATGCAATTCAACGAGTAATGAAAGATCTACATCAGAAATGATGATCATTTCTGTATTTGGTGTGGCCTCTGCCTTAATTCCGTTTACGGGAAACTGGAAATCTGAAGGCGTTAATACTGCAGCCTGTGCAAACTGCAAGTCCATATTCGAGATTTTGGGCAGGTTCCCAACATTCCCTGCAATAGCAACAAAACATTCATTCTCCACCGCTCTTGCCTGTGCGCAGAAACGGACACGGTTATACGCATTTTGTGTATCCGTTAAAAAGGGCACAAATAAAATTTGCATTCCCTGGTCGGCTAATATGCGTCCCAGCTCAGGGAACTCTACATCATAGCAAATCAGTATACCAATTTTACCAACATCTGTTTCTATGATTGAAACTTTATCTCCTCCTTTCATAGCCCATTCATACTCTTCGGATGGTGTAATATGAATTTTATGAGAGTAATCAACTTTTCCATTGCGGTGAAAGAAATAGGACGTGTTGTATAATTCATCACCTTCTAACATAGGCATACTTCCACCAATGATATTTACATTATAAGAGATGGCCAGCTTGCTGAATGCATCCACTAAATCGGGTGTAAACTTCGCCAATTCCCTGATGGCCTGTACGCTGGGCAGATGATTGAAAGCGCCCATCAACGGGGTATTGAATAATTCCGGAAACAAGATAAAATCCGATTCATAATCACTGACGGCATCCACAAAATATTCAACGCTTTCCATCAGGTCTTCCATTTTTGCATAAGGCCTCACCTGCCATTGTATGCAACCGATGCGCACATAACTTTTACGGGAGTGCAATAAACTTTGATCAGGTTCAAAATATATATTGTGCCAAATCAATATAGTGGCATAACCCATCGACTCTTTATCCTCCGGCAAATAATCTTTCGAAACCAACTTAACCTGGAAATCGTTCGAGATCTGGAAACTTAATGTGGGGTCATGAATCTCTCTACGTTTCACACATTCAATGTATTCTTTTGGAGACATCTTATCTGCATATTGGTGGTACCTGGGAATGCGGCCACCTGCGATGATTGCTTTTAAATTTAATTGCCTGCAAAGATTTTTACGGGCTTCATATAACCGGCGTGCCAAACGCAAACCACGTGATTTAGGATCAATGAAAACTTCTATTCCGTATAAGATGTCTCCATTTCGATCATAAGTATCGAAAGTATAATTGCCCGTTATTTGACGATAAGTGTGTTGATCTCCATACTTATCATAATCCACTCTTAACGATAATGCGCAACCCACTACTTTATCGTTAACAACAACAGCTATCTGGCCTTCGGGAAATACACTGATCAGTTTGCTCAGTGATTCTTCTTTCCAAAATTGTCCGCCCATGCTTGCATAGGCTTTCACCATGGCTTCTTTTAATTCTTTGTAATCCAGCATGGTGAGGTTTCTCACCACTATGGTCGCATTTTCTATCTCCACTTTTGTTTCTTTATTGATAATATAACATTTTTGGTTGAAAGTAAGTGAAGGATAAATATAAAATATTTTAATTGCTAAGCTAAAATTGGTTCAGGACCTTTGATCGCTTAAGCATGAAAAAATGAGACCAACAGTTTATTATTGTTATGATGCCTGGTGTGGTTGGTGTTTCGGATTTAGTGGCGTGATCCATAAAATAAGTCAGGATTATCAGGCGGATTTTTTTTTCGATGTTTTATCGGGCGGCATGATTCCGGTTGAAAATAAGCGACCGGTCAAAGCAACCGCATCTTATATCAAGAATTCGTATCCTCATATTGAGGAACTGGCCGGTGTAAAATTTGGCGTACATTATTTATGGCATATTGATCATCCCGACGAAAGCGATTGGTTTCCTGAATCTCTAACACCGGCCAAGGCCATGTGCATTTTAAAAGAGCATCATCCGGAAAAGGCGGTTGAATTTGCGATCGCTTTACAACTGGCATTGTTTAAGGAAGGCCGCGATCTTACAGACCCTGAAGCTTACCGGCACTTGTTGTCAGAATTTAATTTGCCTGCAGATTCCTTCTTTGAAAAACTTGGCGAGAATAGATACAGTGATATGGCGAAATATGAATTTGCCATGGTTAAACAATTACAGGTAAGCGGGTTCCCATCTGTATTGATGCAGATTAGCGATGCAAAATTTTATCTTTTGTCGAGAGGATATACTTCCTACGAAGACATCAAACAAAGAATTGAAAATATTTTAACAGAAATAAATTACACCAAACATGATCTTAACGATAACACTCAATCCAACCATTGATAAAAGCACGGCAGTAGAAAAGATCATTCCTGATTCAAAACTGCGTTGTGCAGCCGTAAAAAATGAAGCAGGTGGTGGCGGTATTAATGTAAGTAAAGCGCTGCAGAAATTAAACACAGATAATATTGCCTTATTTCCCGCCGGTGGTAATATCGGGCGGTTATTACAACAATTGCTGCAACAGGATCATGTATCTATACACGTTATAGAAGTTGATAAGGAAACCAGGGAAAATTTAATTGTCCTGGAAACTTCAACCAATAAACAATATCGTTTTAATATGCCCGGGGAAGAAGCGGATCAGCGTGTTTTAGATGATGTATTAGCATATATCTCAAATAATAAATTTGAATTCATTGTTGGCAGCGGAAGTATATTACCCGGTTTACCTGGAGATGCATATGCTCAGATTGCGAAAGCGGCAAAACTTTCCGGTGCTAAATTTATTTTGGATACTTCAGGCGATGCACTGGAAACGGCTGTAAAGGAAGGCGTTTATATGCTTAAACCTAACATTGGCGAGCTGGCTAAATTGAGCAAGATTACCTGGCTTGAAAATGATAAAGTGGAAGAGGCCGCCCTTAAATTGATTGATGCGGGCCTGGTTGAATTGGTTGCTGTGTCAATGGGTAAGGATGGGGCCATATTAGTGTCGAAAAATGAGGCCTACCGGGTACCTGTACCCGAAGCTGAAAGAAGAAGTACGGTAGGAGCAGGAGATAGTATGGTTGCCGGTATGGTTCATATGCTGGCGAAACACAAGCCATTACAGGAAGTTATTTGCTTTGGAGTAGCCTGTGGTACTGCAGCTACCCTCAATGAGGGTACACAGTTATTTAAAACAGGTGATGTTGAAAATCTTTATAAATGGACCAATGAAAAGGTTACATCCTTGCATTGAACCATTTAAATAATTATTTCCTTTATTGTGTTTATTTTTTTCATAAGTCTTAAATTGACCTCATGAAATATTTCTTATTTATGTTTTTTTTAATGGGGGGATCAATTGTATTTGGCCAGGCTTCTCCAAAAATGGATTTCGAATCATATAACCCTGAACCTACGCTTGTTGTTCCGGAGCATATAACCAAACGTGCTAAATTCCCGTTTATAGATGTACATAATCACCAGTTCCGGATGGGAACGATGGATCTTGATAGCCTTATTATGGAAATGGAAAAACTGAATATGCAGGTGATGGTCAACTTGAGTGGGCGTGGTGGAGAGGAGTTAGTTAAAATGGTTGAAAATATAAACACAAATGAACCCAAAAGATTTATCGTTTTCACCAATATAAATTTTAATGGCGTTGGCGAAAAGGATTGGGCTGAGAAAGCGGTAAAGCAATTGGAAACGGATATAAAAAATGGGGCTAATGGATTAAAAATTTATAAAAGCCTGGGCATGATTTCTAAGGACATTCATGGTAATCGCATACCCGTTGACGATACCCGGCTTGATGCTATCTGGAAAAAAGCAGGTGAATTGAAGATCCCGGTTTTGATTCATACGGCTGATCCAAAACCTTTTTGGGATGAGATGGACGAGAAAAATGAACGCTGGCTGGAACTGGCTACAAGACCCGGCCGAAAAAGAGGTCCTGATGATCCCGTACCGTTTGAAAAATTGATAGAAGAGCAGCATAACATGTTTAAGGCACATCCCGGAACTACGTTTATCAATGCACATTTTGGATGGTATCCCAATGACCTGAAATACCTTGGATCACTGCTTGATAAAATGCCAAATATGATGATTGAATTTGGAGCCATCATTGCAGAACTGGGTAGGCAGCCAAGAACTGCATATGATTTCTTTGTTAAATACCAGGATAGAATTTTGTTTGGGAAGGATAGTTGGGTGCCTGATGAATATGTAACTTATTTCCGGGTATTGGAAACCAAAGACGAATATTTTCCATATCACAAAAAATACCACGCCTTCTGGGCCATGTATGGAATGGGATTGCCTGATGACATTTTAAAGAAAATCTATTACAAAAATGCGTTGCGCATTATACCCGGGATAGATGCTACACTGTTTCCTG